>NZ_BAAAMR010000100.1:0-36006 GCF_039529375.1 Actinomadura napierensis | reverse complement strand
GGCGCCCTTGACTTTGGAGGGGCGGCCCCGTACGCCAGCGCCACCCCACCGCACGGCCGACCCCTCCGCCAACACCCCACCCACCCCTCGCCGGATGCCCGATGTCTCGCGATCCGCCCCTCACCGTCTTGTTTCACGATGCGCCAACTCGCGATACGTCCCCACCCTCGTCTCGCCTGAAGGCCCCGAAACTTGGACCTGCGCCGTGCGCCCAGCACCTTGCGCCCCCGCCCCCGCCCCCGCCCCCGCGCCTTGCCCCGCGTCCGCGCCTTGCCTGCGTGTCAGCTCTGCGTCCAGGGACGGAGTTTGTCGGGGTTTCGGATGGCCCAGACGTGCTTGATCCGGCCGTCGGCGATTTCGAAGGCGTACACCGACACGGTGACGCCGTCCCGCTGGGCTACCAGGCCGGGCTGGCCGTTGACGGTGCGCTCCAGCATGACCAGGTCGGGGTTCCGGCCCGCGATGTCGGCGCAGGCGTGCGCGATTCGCTCGCCGCCTTCGATCGGGTGGAGCGCTGTCCTGACCTGGCCGCCGCCGTCGGCGGTGAAGGTGGCGTCCGGGTCGAGGAGGCCGACGAGGGCGTCGACGTCGCAGGTCTCCAGCGCCTGTTTGAAGCTCCGGACGATGCCGGCCTGGTGGGCCGCCGGGGTCGCGGGCGGACGGCCGGCGCGGATGCGGCGGCGGGCCGAGGAGGCCAGCTCCCGGCAGGCCGCCGGGGTGCGGCCGGTGATGTCGGCGATCTCGGCGAAGGGGTAGCGGAACACGTCGTGCAGGATGAGCGCGACGCGTTCGGCCGGGGTCATCGATTCGAGGACGACGAGGAAGGCCATGCTGACCGACTCGTCGAGGGTGACGCGGTCGGCGGGGTCGGCCGGGGCGGCGCCGGGGCGTCCGCTGACCCACTGCGTGGGTTCGGGCACCGGTTCGGGGATCCATTCGCCCACGTAGCGCTCTCGCCGCGCCCGCGCCGAGCCGAGCAGGTCGAGGCAGATGCGGCTGGCGACCTTCGACAGCCAGGCGCCGGGGGAGGCGATGGCGTCCTGCTGCTCGTGGGACATGGCGTACCAGCGGGCGTAGCTCTCCTGGACGACGTCCTCGGCGTCGGCCAGGGAGCCGAGGAGCCGGTAGGAGAGATTGATCAGCTGGCGCCGCTCGCTGATGACCGCGCTCAGGCCCGCGTCGGGGCGGTCGTGTGCTGGCACCGGGTGGTCGGTCATGTTCCGGAGGCTCCCTGGGGCGGCTCTGCCCTCATCAGTCCGACGAGATGCCGCACCGAAACGTCAGGTCGCCGCGCCGCCTGACATTCCGGCGGGCCGTGTCGTCGGACTGCTGAGACCAACCCGGCAGGCAGGGAGCCCGGCGACGTCACCGCCAGCGTAGTGACCGCTCCGGACGCTCCTGACTCCATGTGGCAAGGAGATGATCGTGGCGACACGCAGTGCAGTCCCGGCGGCAGGGCCGGGCTCCGAGGCGGCCGGGACGGCGGCCATGGATCCGAGGCGGTGGCTGGTCCTCGCCGTCATCGCCGCCGCCCAGCTCATGGTCGTCCTCGACCTGACCGTGATGAACCTCGCGCTGCCGTCGGCGCAGCGCGCGCTGGACTTCTCGACCGCGGACCGGCAGTGGGTCGTGACGGCGTACGCGCTGTCGTTCGGCAGCCTGCTGCTGTTCTGCGGGCGGCTGGCCGACCTGATCGGCCGCAAGACGACCTTCCTCACCGGCCTCGTCGGCTTCGCGGGCGCCTCCGCCGTCGGGGGCGCCTCGGTCGACTTCTCGATGCTGGTGACGGCGCGCGCCTGCCAGGGGGTCTTCGCCGCCCTGCTGGCGCCGTCCGCGCTGTCGCTGCTGGCCACGACCTTCAAGGACCCGAAGGAGCGGGCCAAGGCGTTCGGCGTCTACGGCATGGTCGCGGCTGCGGGCGGGGGCCTCGGGCTGCTGCTCGGCGGCGCGCTGACGTCCTACCTGTCGTGGCGGTGGTGCATGTACGTGAACCTGGTGTTCGCGGCGATCGCGATCGTCGGGGGCGTGCTGCTGGTGGGCAGGCAGGACAGGACGCGGGGCGGACGGCTGGACGTCCCGGGCGTGGCGGCGGTGTCCGCCGGGATGTTCTGCGTGGTCTACGGCTTCTCCAACGCCGCGTCGCACGACTGGGGCGCGCCTTCGACGTGGGGCTTCCTCGCGGCCGGTGTCGCGCTGCTGGCCGTCTTCGCCGTCTGGCAGTCGCGCGCCGGGCACCCGCTGCTGCCGCCCCGCGTCGTGCTCGACCGCAACCGCGCCGGCGCCTATCTCACCATCCTGGTCAGCGGGGCCGGCACCTTCGGCGTCTTCCTGTTCCTCGTCTACTACATGCAGGTGACCTTGGGGTACTCGGCGGTCAGGTCGGGCTTCGCCATGCTGCCGATGGTGGTGCTCAGCGGCGCCATGGCGAACCTGGGCAACACCAGGCTGATGCCGCGGCTCGGCCCCAAGCCGATGGTCATCACCGGCATGCTGCTCAACGCGACGGGCATGGTCTGGCTGACGCGGATCGACGCGCATGCGAGCTACGCGTCCGCGCTGCTCGGACCGCTCATGGTGGTCGGCGCCGGGATGGGACTCATCTTCGGCATGGCGGCGGCCACCGGGACCTTCGGCGTCGCACCGCAGGACGCGGGGGTGGCGTCGGCGAGCATCAACACCGGGCAGCAGCTCGGCGGCTCGCTCGGCACCGCGCTGCTCAACACCATCGCGGCCAGCGCCACCACCGGCTACCTGGCCGACCATGCGCACGGCCGGCCGACGCCGCAGCTGCTCCAGCTCGCGGCGATCCACAGCTACACCACGGTGTTCTGGTGGTGTGCCGGCATCTTCGCGACCGGCGCGGTCCTCTGCGGCGCGCTGCTGCGCTCCGGCCCCCTGACCCGGCCGGAGGACACGCCGCAACTCGACATGAGGGCGGGCGCGGGGTCAGGGGTTGGTGGCGGAGGCTAGGAAGAAGGGGACGGCCGCGAACAGGCGGCCGGTCCGGGCGCGTTCGCGCTGGTCGGCGAGCCAGTCGTCGGCGAGACGGGTCTCGGCGAGGGCGGCGAGCATGGGGAGGATCGCGCCGTCGGTGAACACGGCCGTGTGGATCTCGACGGCCACGTCGTGGAAGCCGGCGTCCAGGAGGAGGTTGCGGTACTGGCGGGCGGCTCGCGGGGACGGGACCTGGTCGGCGCGGGCGTGGACGATGGCGCGGGTCAGGTCCGGGAGCGAGGAGTCGAGGACGAGGGTGTCCCAGTCCTGGCCGCACAGCACGATGCGTCCACCCCGGGCGAGGACGCGGCGGGCCTCCGCCAGTGCGAACCCGGGTTCGGCCAGGCTGTGCAGGACCTTGTCGGCGCGGTAGCCCGCGAGTTCGCCGGCGCGGAACGGCAGGGCGCGGGCGTCGGCGACGCGGAGGTCGGCGTCCGGCAGGCGGGTGCGGGCGACCGCGATCATGCGTTCGTCGAGGTCGATCCCCACCGCCCGGACGCCCTGGGAGGTGAGTTCGGCGACGGCCCGTCCGGCGCCGCAGCCGATGTCGGCGACGAGCGCGCCGGGTGCGGCGCGGAGCAGGTCGTAGGTGCGGGCGCGCAGCCGGGTCGCGGCCGGGGTGGCGTCGGCGGCGTCGAGCCTGGCGATCAGATCCGTGGACATGCCGGTCATGCTGCGACTTAATGTCGACATGAAGTCAAGCGCCACGATGGGCATCGGGGAGGTCGCCGGGCGCTTCGGGCTCGCGACGCATGTGCTGCGGCACTGGGAGTCGGTCGGGCTGCTGCACCCCGAGCGGGCCGCTGGGGACCGCCGCCGGTACCGGCACGGGGACCTCTACCGGATCGCGGTCATCCTCCGGGCGAAGGAGGCCGGTCTCGGGCTGGAGGAGATCCGCGGGATGCTGGCGACCTCGGACGCCGGGCGGCGGCAGGAGATCCTGCGCCGCCGGCGCGACGACCTCGCCCGCCGGATCGCCGCCGCCCGCGCGGCGCTCGACGTCATCGAGTGCACCCTGACCTGCGACCACGACGACATCGCCGAATGCCGCCACTTCCAGGACGCGCTCGCCCAGCACATGGAAGAGCCCCGGGCCGTCCGGCCCGGGGCTCTCCACGCGTGACCGCTACTGGCCTTCGCCGTGGAAGGCGGTCTGGATGAGGCGTTTGCCGGCGCGGCGGTCGGAGTGGGTGCCCCGGCCGACGGGCAGGGGCCCGGGGCGGACGTCGAACAGGTTCCCCTCGTCCTTGTTCCCGGACATGATCAGCGCCGGGCTGGCCATGTCCTTCAGCCGCTGCATGACCGGGTCGAACATGGCGCGGCCCGCGCCGCCCATGGTCCGCGACAGGATCAGGTGCATGCCGATGTCGCGGGCCTGCGGCAGCAGCTCGGCGAGCTGCGCGAGCGGGTTGCCGGACGGGGTGGCGACCAGGTCGTAGTCGTCCACGATGAGGAACAGCTCCGACCCGCTCCACCAGGACCGGTTCCGCAGCTGCTCGGGCGTCAGGTCGGACGGCGGGAGCCGGTTGACCAGGGCGCCGTTGACGTCCTTCATCAGCCCCGCCGCGGCCGTCGAGGACGCCGCGAACCCGATGACGTGCTCGCTCTCGGCCCAGTCCAGCAGGGCCCGGCGGTAGTCGAGCATGATGATGCGGGCCTCGTCGGTGGTGTAGCGCGCCTTGATGGAGTCGACGATGACGCGCAGCAGGTTCGACTTCCCGCACTCGTTGTCGCCGAGGACGACGAAGTGCGGGTCGTTCTCGAAGTCGAGCATGACGGGCGACAGCGTGTCCTCGTCGATGCCGATCGGGATCCGCTTGCCGGTCTCGGCCACCTGCGGCAGCGACGTCAGCGGCAGCACGTCCGGCAGCATCCGGACCTGCGGCGCGCCGGGGCGGCCCTGCCAGCCGGCCCGGACCGTCTCCACCAGGTGCTTGACGCCGTCGGAGAGGTCCTGGGAGGACGCGCGGCCGTCGGCGCGGGGCAGCGCGCCGAGGAAGTGCAGGCCCTCGCGGGTGATGCCGCGGCCGGGCCTGCTCTCGGGGACGTTCGCGGCGAGCTTGCGGTCCATCTCCGACTCGTACGGGTCGCCGAGCTTGAGCTCCAGCTTCGTCCCGAACAGGTCGCGGATGGTGAGGCGGAACTCCGACCACTTGTTCGTCGCGGCCATGACGTGGATGCCGTAGCCGAGGCCGCGGGCGGCGAGGTCGGTGATGGTCGCCTCGACCGCCTCGAACTCCTGCCGGACGGTCAGCCAGTTGTCGACGACGAGGAACACGTCGCCGAAGCCGTCCCCGGGGATCTGGCCACTGGCGCGCAGCCGCCGGTACGTGCCGATCGAGTCGATGCCGCGCTCGGTGAAGAACCGCTCCCGCGACTCCAGCAGCCCCGACACCTCCGCGACGGTGCGGCGGACGCGGTCGGGGTCGAGGCGGCTCGCGACGCCGCCGACGTGCGGGAGGTCGGCGAGCGGGGCGAGCGCGCCGCCGCCGAAGTCCAGGCAGTAGAACTGCACCTCCTGCGGGGTGTGCATCAGCGCGAGGGAGGTGATGAGGGTCCGCAGCAGCGTCGACTTGCCGGCCTGCGGGTTGCCCGCCACGCCGACGTGTCCGGCGGCGCCGGCCAGGTCCAGCCACATCGGGTCGCGGCGCTGGTCGAACGGCTTGTCGACGATGCCGGCGAACGCGTGCAGCTGCCCGCGGCCGTCCCACCCGGCGGTGGTGAAGCCGAAGTCGGGGGTCTGCTGCAGGTTCGGCAGCACCTGGTCCAGCGTGGACGACTCCTCCAGCGGCGGCAGCCAGATCTGGTGCGGGGGCGGCCCGTGCCCGGCGAGCTGCTTGACGACGAGGTCGAACAGGCTGATCTGCGGGCCTTCGTCCTCCTTGGCCTGCTGCTGCCCCTGCGGCTGCTCCTGCATCCGCGGCTGCACGTAGGCGGGCGTGAACGGGACGATCTGGGCGAGCTGCCGCGGTCCCTGCCGCCCCTGGCTCGCGCCGGCGTCCTCCTCCGGGCGGTACGCCCCCGACACGTACGCGGCGCGGAACCGCGTCATCGTCTCGGTGCCGATCTTCAGGTAGCCGTTGCCGGGCGCCTGCGGCAGCTCGTAGGCGTCGGGGACGCCGAGGACGACCCGCGACTCCATCGCCGAGAAGGTGCGGAGGCCGATCCGGTACGACAGGTGCGTGTCGAGGCCGCGCAGCTTGCCCTCCTCCAGGCGCTGCGAGGCCAGCAGCAGGTGCACGCCGAGGGACCGGCCGAGCCGTCCGATCATCACGAACAGCTCGGCGAAGTCGGGCTTGGCCGACAGCAGCTCGGAGAACTCGTCCAGCACCACGAACAGCGTCGGCATCGGCTTGAGCGCCGCGCCCTGCTCGCGGGCCTTCTCGTAGTCGCGCAGCGAGGCGTAGTTGCCGGCCTGCCGCAGCCACTCCTGGCGCCGCACCATCTCGCCGTGCAGCGCGTCGTACATGCGGTCGACGAGGGGGAGCTCATCCTCCAGGTTGGTGATGATGGCGGAGACGTGCTGGAGGCCGTCCATGCCGAGGAACGTCGCGCCGCCCTTGAAGTCGACGAGGACGAAGTTCAGCACCTCGGACGAGTGCGTCATCGCCAGGCCGAGGACCAGGGTGCGCAGCAGTTCCGACTTACCGGAACCGGTCGCGCCGATGCACAGGCCGTGCGGGCCGTACCCGCCCTGCGCGGCCTCCTTGATGTCGAGCTCGATGGGGCGGCCGTCGGCGTCCAGGCCGATCGGGACGCGCAGCCGGTTGCGCGGCGCGCGCGGCTGCCACGCCTGCCGCGCGTCGATCCGGGCCGGGTCGGGGACGCCCAGCAGCGTCGTCAGCGTCGTCGCGGCCGACAGCGCGTCCATCTCCGGGCCGGTGGCGGCGCTGGCCCGCAGCGGCGCGAGCTGCCGCGCGAGGCCGTCCGCCTGGACGTAGCTGTACTGGTCGGGGCGGCCGAGGGAGCTGGCGACGTCCTTGCCGGTGCGGTCGCGGCGCAGCATCGCCATCTTGTCGGCGGCGACCCGCAGCCGCAGCATCGTGTTGTCGGCGGTCGGCGCGACGTGCCCGGTGAGGTCGATCACGCAGACGCCCTCGATGCCGTCCGAGCCGATCTGCGAGTCGGGGGTGACGGCGCCGCCGTCCACGATGACGACGTGGTACGGCAGGTCGTTCTGCGACAGGCCGGGGGTGAACCGGGCGCGGTCCTTCACCTCGGTGCCGAACATCCGCTCCAGCTCCGACAGGCTGCCCGCCATCAGCCGGACGGGCCCGGCCGCGTCCGTCACCGACGGGTGCATCGAGTGCGGCAGCCACTTGATCCAGTCCCAGTGCGGCATCGCCTCGGCGGACGCGCACACGCTGACCCGCATGTCGTCGGGGGAGTGGAACGCCGTCAGCTGCGCGATCATCGAGCGGACCATGCCGCGGACGGCGTCGATGTCGCCCATCGGCAGGATCCGGGAGAACGACGGCAGCGACACCGCGACCGGCAGGTTCGGGACGGTGGAGTGCGCGCGGACGAACCGGCGCAGCGCGCCCGCCGTCATCGGCTCCAGGTCCTCGATGGGCTTGGTCTCCGGCGGGATCAGCTGCACGGCGAGCTTCTGCGGGCCGGCGCCGATCCGCACGTTGCCGAAGTCGGGGTCGGCGGGGCGGCGCTCCCAGATCCGCGCGCTCATCACCAGCGACCACAGCGAGTCCGGCGCGGGGCTGTTCCACTCCAGCGACTCGCGCTGCTGGTCGGCGGCGCGCCGCACCCGGCGCCGCACCTGGCTCAGGTACCGGAAGTAGTCGCGGCGCGCGCCGTTCAGCTTGAACTTGCGCTCGCCGGACCCGCGGCCCAGCTGCCCGATCATCATGCCGCCCATGGCCAGCGCCATGCCGCCGCTGCTGATCATCATCATCGGCGACTTGGTGCCGCCGCCGACCATCATCAGGCCCATCATCACCGGCATGACGGCCATCGGCAGGTAGGTGAGCACCGCCTGCATGCCGCCGCTCTGCATCTCCGGGATCTCCGGCGGGGACTCCAGCAGCAGCTCGCCCTTCGGGGCAGGGGGCGGTTTCCGGCGCTCCTTGCGCTTGACGAGGAGTGTGCTCACCTGGGCGTTCCCTTCGCGGGCCCACTCGTCCCGGGGGCGGCCGCGATACGACGGGGAGCACGACCGACCCGCAGGTTGGTGGAGTTTGGTGTTGATTTAGCGTAATCGGACGTCACATCCTAAGCTGCGCGTCGATCGGGTCCAGCCCGCCGATCTGACCTGGAGGACGGGAGCTCCCGTGAATTCCCCCGCCACAACCGAACTGTGCAGGGTCACCATCGTCGCGCCGCGGCGGCGGATCGACGTGTCCCTGCCCGCCGACGTGCCGCTCGCGCACATGCTCCCGACCCTGCTGCGGGCCGCCGGAGAGAACATGGCCGATGCCGGTCTCGCGCACTCCGGCTGGGTGCTGCAGCGGCTGGACGGCAACCCCTTCGACCCGGCGCAGACGACGAGCGCGCTCGGGGTGCGGGACGGGGAGATCCTTTACTTCCGGCCGCGGATGGCGCAGCTGCCGGAGATGTCGTTCGACGACGTGGCCGACGTCATCGCCACCGGCATCCGGGAGCGGTCGGACCGCTGGCGCCCCACCACGACCCGCTCGTTCGGGCTCGGCGCCGCCGGGGTCGCGCTGGTCGTCGGCGCCGTCGTCATCGCGCTGTCCGGGCCGCCGTGGATCATTCCGGCGGCCGCATCCGGCCTCATCGCGCTGCTGACGCTCGTCGTCGCCATGGTGCTGTCGCGGGCCGTCGCCGACTCCGGCGCGGGCGTCGTCCTCGGGTACGCCGCGCTGCCGTACGCCTTCCTCGCCGGGGCGCTGGCCCCCGCACGCAAGGGCGTGGAGCTGTTCGACCTCGGCGCGCCGCACCTGCTCGCCGGGTTCGGGGTCGCCGCGCTCGCCGCGATCATCGCCGCGTTCGGCGTCGCGGACGGGCTGCCGGTGTTCCTCGGCGTGGCGTTCGCCGGGTTCGTCGGCGCGGTCGCCTCCGGCGTCGGGTTCGCCTTCGACGACCTGCCCGCCGCCGGGATCGCCGCCGTCGCCGCGGTCGTGGTGATGATGTTCATCGCGGCCGTCCCGTCGCTGTCGTTCAAGCTGGCGCGGGTGCCGCTGCCGCCCGTCCCGTCCAGCGCGGAGGAGCTGCGCCGCGACACCGAGACGGTCGACGGCCGGATGGTGCTCGCCCGCACGGCCGCCGCGGACCGCTTCTCCACCGGCCTCATCGCCTCGATCGCGCTCGTCGCGGCGGGCGCGATGCTGTTCCTCTTCAACTCCGACGGCTGGGCCGGGCCCACGACGAGCGCGGTGATGTCGGTGTCGCTGCTGCTGCGCGCCCGCGTCTTCCGCGGCGTGTCCCAGCGCGCCTGGATGCTGGTCGTCGGGCTGTTCGGGCTGGTGCTGACGGTGATCGGGGTCGCGCTGCACGGCGACCAGGTCGTCGCGCTCGCCGCCGCGCTCGTCCCGCTGCTGGTGATCGTCGGCATCGTCGTCGGCGTGACGCTGTGGCTGCCGACGCACAAGCCGACCCCGTTCTGGGGACGCTGGGGCGACATCCTCGACATCCTGGTGATGATCTCCCTGATCCCGCTGGCGCTCGCGGTGCTGGACGTCTACTCCCGCGTGCGCGGGCTGGCCGGGTGAGGCGCTGATGCAGAGCCGGCGGGATCTCTACCAGGCGCACCGCCTGATGACGCAGCGCGTCGGGCTCGCGCTGCTGCAGGGCGAGCCCGACGTCGCCGAGTCGCCGATGCGGCGGCTGTCGGCGGCCGCGTTCGGCGGCGTGATGGTCGGCCTGCTCGTCGTCGCGGTCTTCGGCATCTGGGGGGTGCTGTCGCCGGGCGGCGCCAAGGGGCTGGACGAGGCGGGCGTCCTCATCATCGAGAAGGAGACCGGCACCAAGTACATCTACGACGCCAACACCAAGAAGATGTTCCCGGTCGCCAACTACGCCTCGGCGATGCTGGCGCTGAACTCCGACAAGGTCACCCGCCGCAGCGTGTCGCGCAAGTCGCTGGACGGGTTCGAGCGCGGCGCGATGATCGGCATCCAGGGCGCGCCGGACTCGCTGCCCGACAGCAGCCAGCTCATCCGCGGCCCGTGGTCGGTGTGCGTGCGCGAGACGCAGGCCGCCAACGGCGTGCCGCAGGAGCTGACCGCGCTGGCCGCCGGCCGGAACGTGGGCGGGCGCGGGCTCGGCGACGGCGAGGCGCTGGTGGTGCAGTCCAGCGGCAGCCCGTGGGTGATCTGGAAGGACCACCGGATGCCGCTGTCCCTGCCGCTGAACCAGGTGCCGGTGCTGACGAACGGCCCCGAGGCGGCGAAGGTGCCGCCGACGTGGCTGAACGCCATCCCGTCCGCCGGCGCGTTCGGCGCCCCGAACGTCCCCGGGCGCGGCAAGACGGTCCCCGGCCCCGGCGGCGGGCAGGCGAGGGTCGGCCAGGTGTTCCGGGCGCAGACCGGCGCGGGCGGGCAGACCCTCTGGTACGTGATGCTCCAGGACGGGCTGTCGCAGATCAACGCGACGCAGGCGCAGCTGCTGCTGCTGGACCCCAACGAGAGCCAGGCCTACCCGGGCGCGAGCGCGCGGCCGGTCGACACCGACGTGTCGTCCGCGCAGCGGATCACCTCCGGCACCCGGCTGCTCGACCAGAACCTGCCGCCGACGCTGCCGAAGTTCGCCAAGTGGGACCCGTCCACCCCGCTGTGCTCGGTCTTCCCGGTCGGGTCGGCCACCTCGCACCTGACGGTCGGCGGGTCGCTGCCCGCCCCGTCCGCGGGGGTGCTCGGGTCGGGCTCGGCCGGCGGGGCGAGCACCGTGGACCAGATGGTGCTGCCGCCGGGCGGCGCGGCGCTGATGAGCCTGGTGCCGGGCGGCGGCGACTCGTCCGCCTCCTCCGGCGAGGGCTCGGGGTCGCTGTCGCTCGTCAACGACCAGGGCATCCGGTTCGCGTTGCCGTCGGCGGACGTGGCGAAGAAGCTCGGCTACGACGCCAAGAAGGCCGCGCCGGTGCCGTCCAGCGTGGTGCACCTGATCCCGCAGGGCCCCGCACTGGACCCGACCCAGGCCCGAAAGCCGATTCCGACCGTCCATGGCTGACGAAGGGAATGTCCGTAATCCGATGTGACGTACATCACACGAATACTCCCATCCCGCCATGAACCGCTAGATCATCATTCACGTCGACATAGGCGGGACATACGACCTATGATCGCTGACATTTCGTGCCTCAGGAGTGCTCCCCGGGCAGGCCGCGCGCCAGAGCCCCTCGGCTCCTGGCGCGCGGCGCCACAGACTCGCAAACGGAGGTGACACTGTGGGTGGACAGTCCGCAGTCGACAGAAACGCAATGCAGCAGGCGGCGACGCGGATCGAGGACTCCGCGAACATCGTCAAGGGCCTGCAGAGCCAGCTCGAGGGCCACAAGTCCTCGCTGATGGCCGGCTGGGCCGGCAACGCCTCGGTGTCCTTCGACCGGGTCTTCAACGAGTTTCAGACCGAGATGAACAAGGTCCGCACCGCCCTGGACGGCATGCACGAGAAGCTGACCCACACGAAGATCACCTACGAGTCGACCGAGCAGGAGCAGACCGAGGCGGTCAACAAGATCAACCAGCTGCTCAACGGCAGCACCTGATCGTCCTCCCACCCCGTCGACCCCTGAACGCGAAGGACTCGTGACGTGAGCGACAGCTACACCAAGGCAAACTTCGGCACCATGCAGCAGGCGCAGGCCGACTTCTCGCTGGCCTACCGCGCCCTGACCGACGAGCTCCACGACCTGGAGAAGAGCCTCGAGCAGCACCTCTCGCAGTGGGAGGGCAGCGCTCAGGGCGCCTACTGGGAGGCCAAGCGCACGTGGGACAGCGCCGCCGCCCACATGGGCCAGGTCCTCAACCAGCTCGGCGTCGTCATCGGCGAGGCGCACAGCAACTACAGCGCCGCGGAGCGCCGCAACCAGGGCATCTGGGGCTGAACGACCGCTGGACCGCCTACGTCGTGCCGCCCCCGCCGGGCCGCACGGCGTAGGCGCGCCAGGGGGGTCCGGAGGCCATTCGCAGGAGGATGAGCTATGAGCAAGTACCATCTGCCGCCTGAAGCGCTCGCGAAGGTCGACTACACCTACACGACCGGCGCCGGTGAATACAGCCAGGTCCAAACCCAGCATGGGATGACCCAGCAGGAGTGGGACAACCTTCCTGAATACGAGCAGCGGCAGCTCTACTACCAGTACGGCGTCCCCGCCAAGAGCCCGACGGACCCCTCCAACGCCGTCCCGCGCGGCTCCCAGCCCGACGACGAGAAGTGGGGCGTCGAGGCCGACGACGGCTACGAGGTCGACCCGCAGGAGCTGCGGGACCTGGCCAGCAAGATGCACAGCCAGTTCACCGGCTGGCAGCAGCGCCTCGGCAAGGTCCAGCAGATCGCCGTCACCACCGGAAACCTCGGCGGCGTCCCGGGCAGCGAGAGCTTCGTCGACCTCGCCAACCAGTCCCGCGACGGCTTCGGCACCTACATCAAGAACATCACCGACGCCTACAACGGTGTGATCGAGAAGCTGAAGGCGACCGCGGACGGCTACGAGGCCGCCCACGGCAAGACCCAGAAGCAGGTCAACAGCGTGCATCCGGGCAACGGCAGCCTGGCCTAAGGGCGGGTAGGCGGAAGGAGGGAAGAGGTATGACCGAGGAGTACTACGTCATCCGCGGCTCTCAGTCGTGGTCCAAGCCGACTGCCGACGGGATGAGTCTCGACGACGTCAAGAAGAAGTTGTCGAGCATCAACTCGGCGCCGGTGAAGGACGCCGGTACCGCCTACTCCGACGCGGCGGACGCCCTCGCGGAGATGAGCACCGCGTTGCGCGGGTTCGCTGAGACGCTCGTCAAGCACTGGAAGGGCGACGAGGCCAAGAAGGCCGTCCAGCAGCTCCAGCAGGTGCACTCGACCGCCATCAAGCTGTCGAACAACAGCCATACGAATGCCAGTACCTACCACTGGTACGGCACGCAGATCCTCGACTGGTACAAGCAGGCCGGTCAGGACGCCAGTGACGGTCTCATCCACACCGGCGGCGACGACAAGCACGGCCGGGAACTGATGCAGCGGTTCCTGAACCGGACCGGTGAGGCGTTCAACGCCCATCCGACCGAGATCACCAAGGACCTGCCCCAGGACAAGGGCGGACTGACCGACACGCCTCCGGGCGGTCCAAGCGGTCCCGGCGCCGGCGGTGGCGGCGGCTTCGGAGGCGGCGGTGGCGGCCTTCCCGGTGGTGGCGCCGGTGGTGGTGGCGCCGGCTTCGGCAGCGACCCCGGTGGCCTCGGCAAGTTCGGCTCCGGCAGTGGCGGCTCCGGTGGATCCAGCCCGTTCGCCCCGGTCGGTGACGGAGGACCGCACCTGCCCGGCGGTGGTGGCGCCGGTGGCGGTGGCGGTGGCTTCGGCAGCGACCCCGGCGGTCTCGGTGGCATCGGCAGCGGCGGTGGAGGTACCGGCCTGGACGGAAGCGGCGGCCTTGGCAGCGACCTGTCGAGCTTCCCCGGCGGCGGCGGTGGCGGCGGGGGCATGCCCACCGGCCTCGGCGGAGGTGGCGGCGGCGGCTTCGGTGCCGACCCCGGCGGCCTCGGCGGCGGTGCCGGTGCGGGCGGCGGCCTCGGCGGCTTCGGCGCGACTCCGGGTGGGATCGGAGCGGCCGGTGGCGGCCTCGCGGGTGGCGCCGGTGCGGCCGGACGGGGCGCGGGCGCGGGCCGTATGGGCGGCATGCCCATGGGCCACGGCGGCCACGGCGGCGGCGACAGCGAAGAGCGCGAGCGCACGACCTGGCTGTCCGAGGACGACGACGTCTGGGGAGCCGACGATGACACCGCACCTCCGGTGATCGGCTGAACGCCGCGGAACTGACGACGTGAACAGGGCGGACGGGGGCCTGGCCTCCGTCCGCCCTTTCCGCATCTGGATGGGATAGGACGAATGCGACGGCTGATCCAAGCGGCGACGGCCGCGGCGGCGGCGGTGACCTTGGCCCTCGGCCCGGTCACCGCGGCTCAGGCGGCCCCCATTAGCTCGAACGAGTGGTGGCTCGGTGCCTGGAATATCCAGTCTGACGTGTGGCCTCAGACGAAGGGCGCAGGCGTTACCGTCGCCGTCGTCGACACCGGGGTCAACGCCTCACTGCCCGATATGAAGCCGGCCGTGCTGCCCGGCATCGACCTCTTGCATGACCGTATGAGCGGGGACGGGCAGAAGGACCACGACCCCAACGAGGGCCATGGCACGGCCATGGCCAGCCTCATCGCGGCTCGCGGTACGCATTCGGGCTTCTACGGAGTCGCCCCCGAATCGAAGATTCTGCCTATCTACAGTCCGGGAAACTCACCGACCGACGTGTCCAAGGCGATCCACTTCGCCGCCGATCACGGCGCCAAAGTGATGAATTTCTCCCGCGGCGGATCGTCTTCGGTGTTCAAGCAACAGTGCCCGGACGAGGTGCTTCAGGCCCTCAAGTACGCCGAGCAAAAGGACATCGTGGTCGTCGCCTCCGCCGGGAACGAGGGTGACTATTCGAACGATGCCATCTACCCGGCGTCGTGTCCGGGTGTGCTCGCCGTCGGTGCGATCAACCGTCAGCTGAAGCCGTGGGAGCACACCCAACGGCAGAACTACGTGACGGTCGGAGCGCCCGGTGCCGACGTCGGCGGCATCGGCAAGACCGGCCATGTCTACAACAGCGGTGCGGGGACGAGCCAGGCGTCCGCTCTGACGTCGGGGGCGGTGGCACTGGTCCGCAGCAAGTTCCCGCAGATGAAGGCGCGTCGCGTCGTCCAGCTCCTGACGAACACCGCGAAGGACTTCGGGACGCCGGGCAAGGACGACCAGCTCGGTTACGGCGTCATCAGCATTCCACGGGCGCTGAAGAACAACGTTTCGCAGGGCGCCGAGAACCCGGTCTATGCGCGGCTCGACAAGGCGGTCGTCAAGAAGCCCACCGGCGGCGACAACCAGGCGGCGCCGAAGAGCGACAGCAGTGACTCCGGCGGCTCGAACACGCCCCTCATCGCCGGCGTCATCGTGCTGGTCGTCGTGGTGGTCGGTGTCGGGCTCATCATCGTGCTCCGCCGCCGGAAGTCCAGCGGCGCCGGCGGGCAGCCGGGCGGACCGTACTCGACCGGTCCCTTCCCGAACGGCCCGCAGCCGATGGGCCAGCCGGGCACGCCCCCGTCCTTCGGAGGCCACACCGGCGGCCAGCCGCTGCCCCCGCAGCCCTACCAGGGCCAGCCGAACCCCCACCAGGCGCCGCCGCCGCAAGACGGGCCCTACCCGCCGCCACCCGCGCCCCAGGGACACCCCAACCCGAACTTCGCACCGCCTCCCGAATGATCGTTGCCGACCCGGGCCGGTCGGTCGGCCCGGGTCAGCGGCGCACGCAGGTCCTGCAGGACGACAGGGCCGTGGTGACGTCGCGTGCGACGGCCTGGGCGGCCTCGCGGGTCACGGATTCGTCCAGCGGGACGGCCTTCTTCTGAACCGCGACCCCGTCATGGTCGAGCGGGTAGGCGGCGCCGTCGAAGTCGACGGTGATGACGGCGTTCTCCGTCCGGACGACCATTCTCGACGTGCCGCTGCGTCCGAGGACGGTCGTCGTCACCGTGTGATGCAGGAAGGCCTCGTCGCCGAGCCCGCGCGTCAGGATCGGCGCCTCGTTGTGGATCGACCCGACGCTGTCGGTGGCCGTCCCCTCCTTCGAGGTCCGCCAGGCCGACTGGTAATCGGACTTCGCGTCCGCGAGCCCGGGCCCGCCCGCGAACAGGCGCATCACGACCCGCAGATGCCGCGAGACCAGCGTCCTGCCCTTCTGGGCGCTGAGCGGTTCCCGCCATTCGCACGCCACATACTGCTGGTCGCCGGAGACACCGCCGGCGTCAGGCGCCGGCTTCCCCGCCGCCGGCAGGTACTTGGACAGGACGGACGTGGACGGCGACTGGCACGCCTCCGGAAGCGCCGCGAAGTGAATTCGAGTCGCGGGCTTCTCGTCCGAGCCGGACGTCCCCCAGACCACCGCGCCGCCGATCACGACGATCGCCGCAGCCGCCCCAGCGATCGCGACTCGAGGCCGCGCCTTCGCCCACCCGAGGACAGATCCCCGCGCCGACCTCTCAGGCGCTGAGCCTTGCTCTGAGCCCTCCGCAACCGGCTCCGGCGCGACAACCCGCGGCGCTGCCTCGCGGTCGCCGCCGGCCTCCTGAGCCTCACGGTACGACCCGTCCAACTCCTGATCAGGAGCCACGAACTCCGGCCGCGAACCCTCAGCCAATTCTCAAGCCCCCAAACCACAATGAGTCGACCGTCCGATACGCCGCGAGATTAACACCGAAGCGAAGCCGGCCTCGTACGTCCTGAAGTTGAGGTTCGCGTTCGCACGGCGTCTCAGCCGTCCCGGTGCAGGCGACGACACCCGGTGGCGTGGACGCGAACGGCGGAGGCAGAGGTGGCAGACCAGGTTGCACTCGACTTGTTGACTGGGCCTTGACTTGCTTTGCCAGGCGCGGAAAGATTCCGCCGACTCCTGGCGACGTCGCCTCCGGTCTGTTGGAGGTGGCCGTTGCCGGATGCCTGACCGTCCCCGTTCTGGACCCGCAAAGGACATGCGTGATCATCCCCTCGTCGACCGCTGACGGGGGTGTCGGTAGCGCCTTTCGTCGTCGTCTTGGCCACCAGTGGCGGGATTCGAAATTCCCGCAGGGAGGGTGATCGTGACGATACGACCTGGTAAGGCGGCACTGCTGGCCCTTTTAGGTGCGCTCACGTCGAGCTGCGTCTCCACGAATTCGACCTCCGCTTCGCCTTCCGCGAGCGTGCCTGTTGCCCCGATCAGCACCGCAGGCCCCACGCCGGGGCACTGGCGCGCCGCTTGGACCAGGACGCTCTCCCTGGCTCAAGAGGCGGGCGAGATCAGGGACCTGACCATGGTCGGAGGAGTCCTGGTGGCCGCCTCGCCCCAGGGTGTTGAAGCTCTCAGTGCCCGGACGGGCGCGACCGTATGGCGCAGCGTCTCCTACGACCATTCGGGAGTTGCAGCGTTTGCGGTCAGCGGGCAGCAGGTGGTCATTGCGACCCGTGGTGGGCGCTGGATCAGTGTCCACGCACCCACAGGCCAGGTCTCCTGGCGATCACAAGCACCACCCGGCGCGTTGATCCCGTATTCCGACAAACTCCAAGTGCTGGCCGGGGCGGCGACGGTTCCAGTGGTCTCGCTCGACACCCATACCATCCGCGGCGTCGACAGCCGGACCGGGCGCATCAAGTGGAACATCGGCCGGCAGCAACTCTACGGTTGCACGCCGGACACCTCCCGACTGACCCAGCCCAGCAGTGTCGAGACTCAACGGTACGTGAGCAAGAACTGGCTCGCCATTCCGGTCACTTGCGGCACGAGAAGCGCCGTCGTCGCGGTTGACGCCGCATCGGGGCATGCCACGTGGCGCCATGGAACTCTGACGCCGGATGACTCTCCGCTGTCGTCCGCGGGCGACAGATTCGTCGGCATCAATGATGACGGTTATGGAGTCTTCGAGCAGGGAGTTGAAAAGAATTCCCATAAGCTGATCGTTCAGGATCCGTCCGGTCAGGCCAAGACGGTACTGAACAAAGCCCAGGCCTACGATATCTGGGGCCCCCTTTCTCCGTTGGCGATGGTGGGCGGCAATATGATCGTTCCGTTTTTGCGGAACGGAGAACACTACTTCGCTGCGATGACCGCCAGCGGAGGCCGTACCTCGATCGTGAGCCTTTCGGAGGGGGTGCGGGTCGCAACGTTCGACGGCACCCGTGCGTACGGGATTCAGAAGGACGGGTCGATCAAGGTAGCGACAGTGGGGCGGGCGTTATCGGTCGAAGTGAATCCTCCCCTGAAGGGGAATGCCTTCTGGGTTGCCGCAGGGAATGAATCCCTGCTCGCCGCTGCTACGGACGATGCGTCGGGGAAAAGCCGAGTCACGATAACGTCGATCGGAAACTAAGGTTTCTTCTCATGACCGAATATTCTGTCTTCCACAAGTCGCTCGTGACGACTGCGCGCTTAATCGCGCAGGGCGCGAGCTCTTACGAATCGACTATGCCGGACGATGGTCTTCCCGTACCCCGGGGAGGGAATCTGGCGATCGACCGGATGATGGAACTCACGCTCAGAGCCTTGGGGAACGCTCACGGCATCGTTGCCGATGTCATTGACTCTCACTCATTCAAACTGGTTCAAGCGGCTGCCACGTATTCCGAGGCCGAGTCCAAGGCGCTTGGCGCCGTACAGGAGATCGAAAAGGCGCTCCGAAGTGGTTACAGTGGCTATTCGATCCCGGATGCCACGGACGGTCAGCCCAAGAATACGGTTCTGGAAAATCCCACTCTCGGAGCATTTCGACCCCATCCGCCGAAAATTTCGCACGTTAAGGCAGGGGATAGTGTATCTCTTTCCGCGCTGCAGTACATGAACAATTGGGGTGATATCAGCGGGGCTACGGGGCCGGGTAGTTCGGGACCCGATCCGTGGATCGGCGGCGATTTCCAAGGGATGATCAGGCTTGTCTCCCAGCTTCGGGTGTTCAAGGAACAGACCACATCGCTCGTCGACGATCTGAAGATCGCGGCCAAGAAACTGATCGGAACGACCGGAGCGGACTGGCAACCTGGCTGGCACGGCCCGGCCGCGTCGCTGTTCGCCCAGGCTTTCGCTCGCGATGCGGCGACCATGCAGTCTCTCGGCGACGTGGTGGCGGAAAAGTTCGCCGAGCACATCGACTGGCTGGTCTGGCGCTTGTACGGAATGCAGCTCAAGCTCGAAGAGCGTGCTCAGGTCCTCCTCGACCAGGGGTGTCGCATACAATCCGTGGAGGGGAAACTCTATGTGACCACCACGGCCGGCATCACGCCGAGCATGCCACAGAACGAACTGCGTGATCATATCAATGACCTGAATTCCTTGTTCAGCGACCTTCACGGCAAGGCAACAAAAGACCGGAATGTGGTCGCCCGACAGTTGAACGACCTTTTTGAGAAGTGCAAGGAAGTTCTTCAGTGGCATGCGGACAAGAATAACGCCAATCGGCCCGACAGCGATCTGAATCCTTCGCAGTCCCGGAAGCTCGGGGACTATCAAAAGAATCTCGGAAAGATGGAGAAAGATTACAACGAGGTCAGTAAGCACCTCCAGGTCCATTGGATGGAAAGCGGGAAGGCTGCCCTGGGTGTCGCCGCCGGTACGGGGCCTTGGGCTGCATGGACCGGACCCGCGTACACAGTCATCAAAGCTTTTCTCGGAATATCTTGATCTTCAGTCCTCGCCTTTACCCCGCGCGCTCGCCAGGCCGTCGAGAGCGTCTGCGGCGACCGCCGCCGCAATCGCGAGCCGTCCAACTGCTCGTCGGGGCCATGGCTTCCGGCCGCGACCCCTCTGTCAACACTTGAGCCCCAAAAACAACCGGGTGTGTTGTCTTCATTGGGTCAATGAATGCTTTGAGAGATCGTTTCCGCGTACTGTCGCGCGTATTCAAGGCTTTTGGAGTTGTTTTCTACTAGACCGAGCAGTCGGAAGGTCGAGACGACGTCGATGTTCCCTCGCGCGACGTACACGTTCACCAGTCCGACGTTCATCGTCATGCAAGCGGTATCGGCGATGCCGCTGATTTTCTTGCACTTGCCGGACTTGATGTCGGAAACAATTGAGTTGGATGCCACTGAGGCGGTGGGCCAGGCGCTTACCGTCGCGGTGGCCACGGACCTGTCGTCGCCGTGAAGGGCTGTGGAAGCTTGGCAATAGGCGTGCTTGTCGCCTGACTCCTGGGACCGTACCTGGAGTCGTCGACCCAGCAGGAGTGATGTGCTATGGGAGGTGGCCAGCATGCAGGCGGAAGGCATGGAGAACTGCTGGCCAGGTGGGTCTGCTGTGGGCAACTTGATACTGCTCCGGGTGGGCTCACTCGGGCTCCCACCGGCGGAACAGGCCGCGACCGCGAGTAATGCCGTGCTTAATGCGGCGGTGTATCGGTACGGAGGAATACGTCTGGTCACCGATGTCTCCAGGCTTTGGGGTCTTTTAGTCCCTTTGGCAGGGTGTCGGCGACGGTGGCACTGGCTCTGTTCACGCACATGAGCCGCGGTCGTGGAAGGCTCTCGATCTTGTGACCCGTGCTGACCGGTTGCCGTTAGAAGGAGCCCATCGTCATGCACAACTTCCCGTAGTCGGAACGACGAGGAGTGTAGCTCTGCGGGGTGTGCGTTGCGGGGTGGTGCTCGAGAGGTCGCGCGCGTGTTCGTGGAACGAATCATAGTAATGATGTTGGGAAGCGGCAAGATGTCACCATGACCAATCTAGTGTTGTGAGTCAGTCAACTTGTTCGGCATCGCATCTACGTTGAGGGCTCGACGTCGAGAAGGTGGGGAATGAAAGCCGACGGCTGATCGTCCGGGTGGACCGATCAGGGCGTAGGCAGGACGCCGGGGTTGATGGTGAGCGGATATCGTCTGGGCGGGCTGTTGGTTTCGGTTGGAGGTGGGGAGTGTGACTCAGGCTGGGTGGTATGCGGATCCCTATGGTGGGGGCGGGCTTCGCTGGTGGGACGGGGCGAGGTGGACGGAGCACGTCAACGCGGCGCCCGTGCAGCAGGCCGCGGCGGCTCCTCAGTACGGGGCGGGGCAGGCGCCGCCGGGCGGCGGTGGGGGGCCGGTGCTGCACAAGGAGCGGTACGGGGTCGAGTTGTACGCCGACCAGAACGTGATCTCGTTCGACGGGACGACCATCGAGCTGGCCAAGGCCGAGTTCGTCGGATACTCGGTGGTGCGGAACGAGATGCGGGTGCCGCTGAACATGTACGTGCACACGTCGAGCCAGTACCACTTCGAGATGGGTTTCTTCCCCGTCAACCAGGCGCCCGCCGTGGTGTTCAAGGACAGCGGGGTGCGGTCGAACACGCCTCCGGACTGGCAGTTCCTCGTCGACCTGTCGAAGGCTTATGTGGAGCCGCGGTTGCTGCGGGAGTTCCTCGCCGCGGTCGAGGCGGGGCAGACGGTGGACGTCGGCAAGGTGCGGATCGACCGGAACGGGTTCGCCGGCGGGAGCGTCTCGCACGGCTGGGACGGCATCGAGGGCGTCACCTTCGAGAAGGGGAGCTACTTCGTGCGGGTGCGGGGCGCCCGCAAGCCGATCCTGCGGATCCCGCAGCAGAACCAGAACGTGATGCTGCTTCCGCAGATCTTCGATGTGCTGAAGCGCTGACGGTTCAGTCCCGGGCGGCCAGTTCCTTCAGCGCGGCGAGGCTCGGCGCCTCGGTCCGTGAGCCGGGGATCACCCTGCCGGGGTGCCAGGCGCCGTCCGCGACGGGGAGTTCGGCGGCGGCGAACTCGTCCAACAGCCGGGCCGCGGGGACGTCGCGGGTCTTGGCGGCGCGCAGCTCCTTCGTCCAGGCGACGGCCTCGTTGGCGCCGTCGCCGCCGGCGGCGGGACGGCGGACGAACCCGGCGGCGTCCTCGCCGTCGGCGGTCCACAGGTAGCCGAGGACACCGTCGCCGGTGCCGACCGCCAGGTAGCGGACGGGCCGGTCGGTCCGGGACGCGTAGCTCGCGGGCGCGGGCGCGACCCGCCGGAGGTCGAGGTTCTCCGCGGTCCGCCTGACGTCGCGTTCGTCGATGCCCATGTAATGGTCTCCTGTTCCCGTCACGCTACCGGCGGCGGGGGACAGCCGTTGCCGCGCATGTGCCCGATCAGGTCCGCCACTGGTGGGAAGTAGACCGCTACTTCGGCCGGGACGGAGTTGCAGCTCTGCGAGGCGGACAGGGCCTCGGTCCAGAGCGGCGACGCTTTCGGGCTGGGTTCGGAGAATCGCGGGTTGCGGACGAATCCGGATGCGTTGGGGTTGGCCGCGGCGGCCTACCCGTGACCCGGCAGCTTCCCGCTTGGAGGACTCAGATTCGGATGGTCGCACCGCTCGCGACATTTGGCTTGCGTGTGGCCCAGGGCCCCTCGGCGGCCGGGGAACCGGCGGCGGACGAGTTTCAGGCCTGGGGGTGGAGCCAGGGTGGGGTGTTCTCGGGGGTTCGTGGGAACTCTCGGAGCTCTTCGGCGTAGGCGGCCGGTTCGGGGCGGCGGCTCTGCCATTTGGGCTCGGTGTCGCGGACGTACTCGATCTGGTAGGAGAACGGGAACGTCAGGCGGAACTTGGCGGTGAACCAGGTGCCGAGTCCGTTGGTGTACATGCCGCGGCGGAGCCGGTCGAAGAGTTCGGCGGTGGCGGGCGGCGGCGTCCACCGGGCGGGCATGTGGCTGTTGGCCGGCAGGACCTGGCCGAGGGTCTCGGTGTGCGTGCCGACCGCGCGGTGGTGGACGTCGGTCTCCAGCCAGGCGGGCGGTAGCGCGTCCACCAGCTGCGAAGTGATCTCTTCGAGAAGGTCCTTCTGCTCGATGGGGCCGAGCGGCTGGACGGGCTGGGGCGGCAGCGGCGGGCGGCCGGTGCGGGCGCGCAGCCAGGCGGGGATGTTCTCCTCGGCGCGGGGGAAGGCGGCGAGGTCCTGCGTGTAGGCCTCGTCCGGGATGTCCGGTTCCCAGCGGGGGTCGTAGTCGTTGTTGAAACTGGTGTAGTAGGAGCCGGGCGGGTCGAGCATGACGCGCATGCTCAGCCAGGTGCCGCGGTCCTCCCGGTACATGATGGAGCGCAGCTCGGCGGCCATTTCGAGGATGTCGCGGGGCATCTCGACCGCTCGGGTGCCGCCGTCCTGCATCGCGACGGTGAGGGCGGCGTCGGAGACGGCGACGGTCATCATGACGCGCAGGTCGATACGGCGCCAGCCGTCCGGGGCCGCCCTTGCCAGCAGCATCGCGATGTCGCGCGTGAGCTCCTGGTACCGGGCCTGGTCGTAGGGCCGGGGGCCGGGGGCGGGGCCGGTCGGTTCGCTCATGGCTGCTCCTGTGGCCGGTGGGTGGTGGGGCCCGGCTCGCCGCCGGGTTCGGTGATCTCGACGAGGTGACCGGACGCGACCAGGTCGGCGATCGAGTGGACCAGGTTATAGCCCATTCCCGTTTCTTCCGGGGGTGTGCCGGAGCCGATGGGGCCGACCTCGAACAGGACGGTGTAGCCGCGGAGCGGTTTCCGGACACGGTAGATCCGGTAGGTGAGGCCGTGCAGGTTGATGTGCCCGCGGCGCAACCAGGGCGTGCCGATGTCGAAGACGTACCGGTCGGCGGGGTCGTGGTAGGTGTCGACTTCCTTGCCGACCGGAAGGGTTTCGCTGGGCGGTTCCGGGAGCGTTTCGGGCTCGGGTTCCGGCTCCGGGGTCGGGACGGGGAGCCCGATTCCGGCGAGTGCGCGGTAGACCTCGTCGACGGAGACGAACGCACCGTGTTCGGGGGGCGGCCCGGGAAAGCAGACGAAGTATCCGCCGGGGCGGTTCGCCATGCCTTCCAGCGGAACGTAAAGGCCCGGACCGGTGGGCCGGGGAGACGAATAGGTGCGGGCGGTCGGTGAATCGGTTCCCGATGCCGGCACCCAGGCGTCCTGCTTTTTGCGCGGGGCGCGTTCCCTGCGCAGGATGCCGGCGGTGTAGAGGACCTGGCTGTTGATCTCCATTCCGGCGTCGGCCATGACGCCGGCCATCGCGTGGACGGTGGCGGCGCGCGGCTCGCCGAAGGGAAGGACAACCGGGCCCGGGCCGATGGCGAGCCAGGCGCCGTCGGTATGGGCGATCGTCCAGCACCCGTCCGCGAGGGAGCCGATGCGGAGGCGGTCCGCGCCGGGCACGTAGTCGTCGAGCTTGGCGCGTGCCCTGGTGAAGAGCTCCTCGAGCCCGGGTGGAAGGAGCCTGGTCAGGTCGTCCTCGTCCTGCGGCGCCGTGCGGAGGGCGTCCGGGTCGAAGGCGCGCCCGATGGTGTGCAGGGCGTTGAGGCGGTCGAGCCAGCCGGGAACGTTCTCTTCGGGACGGGGGAAGAGGGCGAGTTCGGCGGCCGCGTCCGCCGGGGTGACCTCGTCGGTCCAGGCGAACTCGTCGGGCGGGTCGGCCTCGACGCCCCATTCCGGTCCGTCCGGCCGGTTCCGCAGGGAGTAGGTGAGGGACAGCCAGGCGCCGTAATCGGGGTGGTAGGTCATCTGCCGGTGGCGGCGGAGCATGGCGGGGATCTCGCTGTGCGGGAGTGCCCGCGACGCCCGGTAGATACCGCGAGGGTGGCCGTCCCGGTCGCGTCCGGTGAGGCGGATCACTTCATGGTCGCCGACGGCGCGGTAAAGGAGCTGAGCCTCCTGCCAGCCGTCGGGCAGCAGCCGGACGACCTCGTCGACCATTCTTTGCAGGTGCGCCTCTTCTTCACCCGGATTCATGGTGCGGGCTCCTCGTGCGGATCGGCGGTCTCTGCCAGATGGCCGTCGCGCAGAAGGTCGGCTATGGAATCGACGAGGTAATGGCCCCGGCCGGTGGCGGTCACCCTTCCATTGGGGATGATCGTGTGTTCGAGGGGAAAGGCGGGGTAGACGCGCAGCGGTCGCTGGAGCCGGTAGAAACGGTGTGCGTGCTGCTCAGCCATGCCCGGGATTCCGCGCTTGTGGAAAGGCGTGCCGGGTTCGTAGAGGAAGACCTGGCCGGTATCGCCGTAGCAGTCGAGGACGGTTCCCGCCGGCAGGACCTCGGACGGTTCTCCGGGCCTCTCGGGCAGTTCGCGGTGGACGGCCAGCTCGAACACCTGCCGGACGGTCACGAACCCGCCTTGCTCCGGTGCGCTCTCACGCCGGAGCGTGAAATAGCCGCGTTCACGGCCGAGAAGGCGCCGCAGCGCGACACAGGGGACCTCTGGACCCGGCCGGGGCCCGTTCTCGGACTCGGCCCGCAGCCGTTCGCCGGTCTCCGTGAGGTACCACGGGCCCCAGTCCGTCAGGTCGTCCGGGGCGGGCCGGGTGATTCCGGCGAGTTGGAAGACCTTCATGTTGAGGCCGGTGCCCGCCTCGGTGAGCAGGGCGCCAACGGCGCGGGCGAGGGCGGCCCGGGCGGTGCCGTGCGCGGTGTGCTCGGCGGGCCGGCCGCCGTCCGAGCGGACGGCGTGCCAGCCGCCGTCGCCGTGCAGGATCGACCAGCAGCCGTCCTCCAGGCGTCCGACCGCGAAGCGGGCGGTGCCGTCGCGGGTCCAGTCGCGCAGCAGGCGGCGGGCGCGGAAGAACAGGATCGGGCTCTCGGGCGCCAGCCGGGCCACCAGGTCGTGCTCGTCCTGGGGCGTCGCGGGCAGGGGCGGTGCGGTCATCGTCAGGTGGAGGCGGCGGAGTCGGCGGGCCGGTTGATCGTCTCGACCGCCTCGGCGCGGGTCTCGTCGTCGACCTCGCCGACCCGGAAGTTGTTGGCGCGCGCGAACCCGACCAGGCCCGGTTCCGGGGGGACGCCGTGGACGCGCAGGTAGTGGTGGACGGCGCCGGACCAGATCCAGGTGCCGTTGGTGTGGTAGGTCAGCGGGACCTCGGCGGGGCGCGCCGGGTCGAGGCGGTCGGTGTCGTAGCCGCGCGCCGCCAGCACGATCGGCGCCTCCCGCAGGTAGCGCAGGAGCGGCTCGCGGTCCTCGTCGCGGACCGGAGGGCGGTCGTAGCGGGGGGTGCCGTCGGCGTCGACGGAGTCGAAGACCCGAGCGATCCGGAGCGGGGCGGGGACCGGCGGCGGTGTGCCGCCGCGGCCCTGCTCTTTCAGGTACTCCTCGAACAGCGGGTGGGTCCGCTTGCTGAGCGACCGGATCAGGGCCTTCTCCTCGGCGGCCAGGGGCCGCCGCTGCTCCTCGGCGGTCTTCTCCAGGCCGTCCATGGTCTCGTACAGCGCCTTGACCGCGCCCTCGCCGAGCCCGCGGCGGGCCCGGTACATCTCGACCGCCGGGACGAAGTCCTCGAACGAGAGCCGCTCGATGTCGGCGTCGTGGTTGAAGTCGATCTCCGCGATGTAGCGCATGGCCCGCACGAAGCCGCCGGTCCGGTCGGCGGCGACGCATTCCATCCCGCCGCCCGGCGTCTCGACGAAGACGACCGGCCGTTCGTTGTAGGTGAAGTAGCGCGGGTAGGTCTTCCTCACCGACGTCATGAGAGTGGATCTCCGTTGGGACGAAACAGGCGGGACACTTCGCGCGAGGCGCGGCGTCGCCGCGGGTCGGGGCGGTCGGTCACTGCTCGGCCAGCCGCCGCAGGTCCGCCAGGCCCGGCGCCTGCCGCTCCGGCGCGCCGGCCGCGACGCGGCCGGCCAGCCGGTCGTCCGGCAGGCTCCGGATCTGCCGCAGCGTGTCGACGGACGACATGCCCTGGCCGAACCCGTGGGCGAGCCGCGCCTGCCAGAGCCCGGCGGCGATCTCCGCGGCGCGGCCCGCGGGCCCCCGGCCCAGGTAGCCCGCGGCGGTACCGGACGCCGACGCCCACACGTAGCCGACGACCGACTCGCCCACCGACACCGGCAGGTAGATCACCGGCTCCGCGGTCGTGTCGGGATAGGTGGGCGGCTTCACACTGACCAGCGGGCCCCAGCCCTGCGAACGGTCGACGGGCGTCCCGTCCGGGTACAGCCCGTCCTGCACCGCCGGTCCAGGGGAGGGGGGAACACCGGGATTGAGCATCTCGTTCAGCGCGTCCAGGCCGTCCACGCGCTGCTCCACCGCGTCGGCGGGCACGCCGCCGCCCTTCGGGTCCGCGGGGGCTCCGATCCAGCGGCCGATCGCCTCCCGGGCCGGCAGGCCCGTGGCGTACGCCTCGTCCAGCCGGCGGGACCACACCTCCTCGGCGTCCAGGCTCGGCATCGCCGACGCGAGCCGCCGGAAGAACCCGGCCGCGCGCGGATTGGACTCCGCCGCCCACACGGCCCCGACGACCGCGCCCTCGAGCACCACCGGCAGGTACACGACCGCCTGCCGGGTGAACGGCTCGTACCCGGGCCGCGGCCCCACCGGCGCGCCGTCCGCCGAGGGGACGGGCGGCAGGCCGGGGAACCCGTCCGGCTCGTCCGGATCGCCGCCGAGCGGCGGGCCCGGCGGCGGAGGCCCGGGAACACCGGGAGCCCCGCCCTGGGCGCCCCAGGGAGGCAGATCGCTCATGCTGCGCGCACCTTTCGGTCTTTCCGGCCCTTCGCCGCGCCGCCCGCCATCACGGCCACACGTTCGGCGGTATGACGTCGGCATGGACGTCGAATGTGGGCACACCGTCCTCTGACATCCCAGTATGGACGACGCTGGTGACGCGGTACCGGACGCCCCGTGGAAGCACCAGCTCCCGCTGCCCCGGGTACATGCTCCGCACGCCCATCCACAGGCCGGGGGCGCCGCGCGGGACGTTCATGTGCACCCGGATCTCGAAGTCCTTGCCGTCGACCTGGGTCGTGTTCACCCCGAGCGACGTGGACATGTACGCCGGTTCCATCTGCGTCGCGCCGATGAGCAGCGACGGGTGCCGGTCGCCGAGCGGGGCGCCGTCCGCCGCCGTCAGGAACCGGACGTCGTGCAGGCCGCGCAGCACCTGGACCGCCTCGGGGAGAGGCTGGTTCAGCGCCTGGTCCAGCTCGCCGATCCGCCGCCAGAAGGCGTCGGTGTTCGGTTCGCCGCCGAGGTAGTCGCGCAGCCGCTCGCGCTCCAGATGGTTGTTCCACATCTGGAGGAGGCGTGCCTGCGCGTTCGGCTGGCGTGTCACGTAATCCACCAGCTGCCGCTGGTACGGCGTCAGGTCGGGCCGGGTCAGCATGTGCCGCACCTGGTGCGAGTGCGGCATGGCGCCGCCGTTCAGATGCGTCAGCGTCCGGACGTAGTACTGCTCCTGATGCAGATGGTTCAGGTACCCGGCGACGTCTCCGTTCGGACGCAGGTGCCCGTTCGGCATCGACTGCCACGTGTACCAGCGCACGGCGTTCTGCAAATGCGGTGGAAGCTGCTGGAAGACGTGCGCCAGGCGGTTCTCGCCGTACCGCGCGCCCTCATCGTCGGCGTTGAACCGCCGGACACCGTCCGGGTCGACGCGCCCCTCACCGTGGTGCGGCGTCCCGTACCCCGGATCGTGCATTCCGGGGTGCCCTGCCGGGTGGTGCGGGGTGCCGTGACTACCCGGGTGGTGCGGGACGTGAGGCACGCCGGACGTGCCCGGGGCGACGGGGGTGTGCGCCGCGAGATGCGTGCCCGCCGGATGCGCCGGCGGTGCGGTGCGCGGGTCGTGCGCTGCTGGGGTGTGCGGCGGGGGGTTGTGCGTTGCTGGGGTGTGCGCCGCCGGGTTGTGCGTTGCGGGGTGGGACGCGGGGGTGTGTGGTGCTGGGGTGTGCGGCGCGGGGTTGTGTGTTCCTGGGTTGTGCGGTGCCGGGGTGTGCGGCGCTGGGTAGTTCGGTGCGGGGCGGGTGCCTGCGGCGGGCGTCGCGGGGTTGTGCGGCGCCGGGTGGCCCCCCGGGTTGTGCGGTGCGGGGGAGTGCGGGCCCGGGTGGGCGCCCGGGGTGTGGGGAACGTGCCCGCCCGGGTGGTGCGGTGCCGGGCGCGTGCCCGCGGGGTGCGGTGCGGGATGCCCGGACGCCGGGGAATGCGGGACGTTGTGGCCGGGCGCCGGACGGCGCGGATCGGCGTGCCCCGTGTGCCCTGTGTGCGGCGGGCCCCCGTTCCAGCCGTTGCCGGCAGGCGGTTCGGGGTCGCGGCGGCGCCGGAACCAGTCCCGCAGCCCGCGCGCCTCCGCGTCGCCGCGCGGGCGCCCGTCGTCCCCGCCCCGGTGTCCGGGGGCGTAGCCGTCGTGGCCGGCGGGCGCGGCGGTGCCGTCCGGGTGATGGGCGGTCCAGGAGCCGTCCGGCGGCAGGCCGGGCCGGACCTGGCCGTCCGCGTCCGGGTGGCCGGACGAGGCGTACACGTTCCCGTCGCCGTCCGACCAGGCCAGGCCGTGCGGTGCGACGACCGGGACGCCGAGCCGCTCGGCCAGCCGGGCGGCGAACTCGCCGTCCGCGGTGTGGCAGGACAGCAACAGCACCTCGCGGCCGTTCCAGTTCGGGTCGTTGCGGATCAGGTCGGCGAGGTCGTCGGCGCCGAGCCTGCGTCCGCCGCCGAGCCGCAGGCCGTCGGCGTCCCCGTGCCCGTCCACGACGAACCGGTGCGGGTCCGCCGGGACCCGGCTCGCGAGGTCGCGCATCGCCGGGTCGGACGGGTCGTGGAAGGACCGGCCCGCCGGGGTCTCGTCGCTGCCGCGGAACACCTCGTGCAGGTGCGGCGGCAGGTCCGCCGGGATCTCCGCGCCGTCCGGCCGGACGGGTTCGTGCTCGCCCTCGTGCGCCTGCTCCCCGTCATGCGTCCGGCCGTCCTCGTGGACGGGTTCGTGGACGGGCTCGTGGGCGGGGCCGTGCCCTTCGGCGCCCGGCTCACGCGTCCCGTGCCCGATGCCGTGGGCGGGCGCGGTCTCGTGCCGCTCCATGCCTTCGGACGGGGTGTGCGGGCCGGCCTCGCGGCGCCGGGACTCCGGCGGGGCCTCCTCGTGCGCGCTGCGCAGTTCCGGCGGCAGCGCCTGGTCCAGCGCTTCCTTGAACTGCTCGTTGAGGCGCCGGTTGATCGCCTCCCGGACGGCGCGCTCCTCCGGCGTCAGCCCCGGGCCGCGCTCGCCGCGCGCGGCCCCCTCCTCGGCCACGTTCGGCAGGTCGCGCGAGACCTCGTACAGCGAGTGCTCGTGCTCGGCGACCGCGTCGAACGACCTGAGGTGCAGGCGCAGCTCGCCGATGTGCCCGTTCGGCATCCGCACGGTCATGCGGATGTCCCGGTAGCCGCTCGGCTGCGGGCTCCGCAGCCGGTCCTTGATGGACACGACCTCGACGCCGTGCCGGCGCGTGACGTCCTGCACGCGGTCGAGCGCGCGGTAGAGGTCCGCGACGCCGTCGAACTGGACCTTTCCGCCCAGCAGGTCGTTCAGCGTGGACGCGTCGCCGTCGTTCTCGTTGATGATCTTGTCGAGGGCGCGGACGCGGTCCTTGCGGCCCGGCCGCATCTTGGCGTCCTCCGGCTCGTTCGCCAGGTCCCGGAGGACGGCGTGGAGCGTGCCCTTGTGCTCGTCCGCCGCGTCGTAGAGCCGGTCCAGGTAGTCGTTGACGAGCGGGTCGTCCTTCGGGAGCGGGCGGTCCTCGCCGGCCCGCTCCTGCGCGGCGGCGAGCGCCTCGTGGTCGAATCCGGGCTGGCCGGGGGCCTTCGAGGTGCCGATCTCCTCGATCATCCGGTCGCTGATCCGGGTCTGCCAGTCCTCCAGCGGCGTCGGGGCGGGCGCCGCCGGACCCTCGTCCAGGACCGCGTCGGCGCCCCGCTCGTTCACCTCCCGGACGGAGTCCTCCAGGATGTGCACGGCCTCCGGATGCGTCAGCAGGCTGTGCAGCGTCCGCGGGCGGGCCAGCAGCGAGTCGTGGATCGCCCGCTCGGCGTCCGTCAGCGCCGGCGGCCCGCTCCCCTCGATGATCCGGGCGAGCTCCGGATGGTTCGGCAGACGGGTGCGCAGGTCCTCGTCCAGGAGGTCGCCGAGCCGGTCGCCCCGGTCGTTGACCACGGTGTCGCGCGCCTGGTCCACGATCTGCCGGATCTGCTCGTTCTCGTGGACGCGGCGCATCAACTCCGGGTCGGCCGTGCGAGGGCGCTCGCCCTCCGGCTCGGCCGCCCGGGACCTCGGCTGCGCGTCGGGCCGCGCCTCCGGTTGCGGTGCGGCATCGGCGCGGGGCGTCGCGTCCTCCAGCTGCGCCGCCGCCTCGTCGTGTCCCGCCCGTTCGGCCGGCCGGGGGCCCGTCGTGGACGCGTCCTCCGCGTGCGAGTCGCTCTCGGCGCGCGGCGCGGTCTCGCCCGGCATGGCCGGACTCTCCGGTCGCGGGCTTTCCGGTCGCGGTGTCTCCGCACGCGGTGTCTCCGCACGCGGGGTCTCCGCACGCGGGGTCTCCGGTCGAGCGGTCTCCGGTCGTGGGGTCTCGGTGCGTGGCGCTTCCGCGTCTGACGGCTCCGTCCGCGGACCCGGACCCTCCGCGTCCCGCGGCGAGGTCTCCGGGCGCGGTTGCCCGCCCTCCGCGGGCGCGGCCGTGTGCTCGCTGCGGGAAGAGGTGTCCTCCCCGGGGCGCGCGGTTTCTGCGGGGCGGTCCGCCGAACCGGGGGTGGTGTCCGGCCGGGGCTCGGAACCCGCGGCGGACCGCTCGCCGAGCGGGCCGGGCGTGCCCGCCGTATGGGAGACCGGCGGACCGGCGGCACCCTCGGTGCGCGGTGCGGTGCCCGGTCCCTCCGACTCGTACCAGCCGTAGTGCGTGTGGGCGTCGGGGCGCGCGCCCTCCGAGGCCCCTGCCTCCCCGCCCGGGGACGGAGCGGATTCGGGCGCGGTCTCGGGAACGGGCTGACCGGCGTCGGCGGCGGGCCGTTCTCCGGGCGCACCGGGGGACTCCGCCGGTTCCGCGGACGGTGCCGGTTCCGGGGACGCTGCGGTCTCCGCAGGCGGTGCGGGTTCGCCCGTCGAGGCGAGCGGAGCCACGCGCTCGTCGCCCGGCTCCGGGCGGGGCCCGCGCGTGCGGCGTTGCGGCTCGTCCGGCGGCGGGGGCGCGGACTCCGCGGACTCGCCGCCGCGCGTCGGCCGGACGGAACCGTCCGGGGGATCGGAGCCTCGCAGGCTCGGCTCCACGTTGTGGAAGGTCCGGTAGTGCGTCTGCACGGTGTCGGGGACGTTCGGATCGCTGCTGGGAACGGTCTCGGTCCAGCGGACGTGGACGACCTCGGGCGTCATCCGCGGATCGTTGGGCTCCGGGAAGAAGTCGATCCGCTCGATCTTGTGGTTGGCGCCGTCCTGGGCGTGCAGGTGGGCCTCGAACGAGTGGCGCCAGCTCTCCTTCGGCTCGAAGTCCATCCCCCGGTTGCCGCGGTTGGTCCTGCTCTCCTGCGGGAAGTAGTTGATCCGCTCGCCGGGGCCGCGCGCCTCGTGCGGGAAGATGTGGCCGCCGTCGAAGCGGCCGCCGTCGTACTCGCCCACGATGTCGGGAGTGTTGCCCGACCGGTGGTAGCCGCCGCCGGTGCGGCCGACGTCCGTCTGGACGGGGCCGAGGCGCTGCTGCCTGCCCGTGTTGTACTCCGGCCGGCCGCTCGCCGTCTGGGCTTGGCCCCGTTCGTCCGTGTGGTAGAGGAACGTGCCCGGGTCGACGCCGTCGCCGAAATCGCCCCTGCGGACGGCGTCGGGCGGGTCGAGCCGGGTGGGGTTCTCCACCTGGAACCGGTCGTGGGGTTCGACCAGGTAGTGGGTGTTGGGCTTGGGGGCCCCGTCCTCCGCGGTGGTCTCCCTGTCGGCGGGCCTGTCGCCGAGTTCGGGATTGAAGCCGTGTTCCTTGTCTCCGTACCAGGTGCGGACATGCGTGATGTTGCCGTCGCCGTCCGTCCAGAAGACGCCGTGGAGCTTGTTGTCCGGACCCGTGACCTCGATCCGAGCGTTCTTCGGCAGGTTCGGCTGCTTGTCCGCGAAAGGTCCGTCTTCCTTGGGGTTGTACGGTTCGGACCACTTGTGCGGGGTGGCGTCCGCCGGCGGATCGAAGCGGGCGGCCGACGGAGCCGCGCCCTGCCCGCTGGGGTGCTCCTCGCCGGCGAAGATGTGCGGGTTGTCGTAGCCGAGCTCGATCCGGTGCGTGACGCCCGGCTCCGGACGGGTGACGTCGACGTTCTCGCTCGGCGGGACGACCCGGGCTCCGGGTTCCTCCGACGTGTAGTTCGTGACGTGCGTGACCCGCCCTTCGCCGTCGGTGTGGACGACGCTTCGGGGAATCCGGCCGTCCGGGTGCGACTGGTACACCGTGTAGCGCGTGTTGGCGGCGAGGCCTTCACTGGCCGCGACACGCTGCCCGGGGGCGAGTTCGAGCTCGCCCTCGCGGGTGTGCCGCGGCGGGTTCCACTCGGCCTGCTGGTGCGGCGGGCGGCGTCCGCCCGGCTCCTCCGCCGGCGTCCCGGCGGGCGGGTCGGCCGGGGGGCCGGAGTCGTCGCCGCCGACGGGGTCGGGCTCCTCGCCGGCGGGGCGGGACCGCCGGTACAGCGGCTCCTCGCCCTCGCCGGGACGCGTGTGCCCTTCGCCGGGACGTGTGTGCTCCTCGCCGGGACGCGTGTGCTCCTCGCCGGGCGCGCGCTCGCCCGGCCGCGGCTCGGTCTCGTTCGAGCGCGGCCGTCCGTCGTCTGGACGCGGTTCCGGTTCGCCGGAGCGCGGCCGTCCGTCGTCGGGACGGGGCTCGGTCTCTCCGGGCGGGCGCCTCTCGTCGAGGGGCAGTTCGCCCGCGTCGTGGCGAGGGGGCTCCTCGCTCCGGTCGTGGCCCGGCTCGCCCGCGCGCGGCCGTCCGTCGTCCGGGCGCATCTGGCCGTCGCTGTGCCGGGGTGCGCCTTCGGCGGGCCGCTGTTCGGGCGTGCGGGCGGGCTCGGTGGTTCCGTCGCCGGTGCGGGGGGCGCCCTCGGGCGTCCCGCGGTCGTGCGGCGTACCGCCGGGCCGGCCCTCGTGCGGCTCGGACGGTGCCGGGGCGGCGTTGTCATGCGGTGTACCCGGCGACCCGTCGTGCGGCTGACGGGGAAGCGTCCCGTCGTGGGGGGTGCCGGAACCCCCGGGGGTGGTTTCCGGAGCCGTCCGGTTGTGCGAGGTGGGGGTGCCGTCGCCGGTGGACGGGCCAGGCTCGGGGGTCTGGGCGCGGAGGTGGCGGTCCATGACGCCGCCGATGGCGCGGGCCAGGTCGCGCGGGTTCTCGGCGAGGCGGTGCTCGGTGAACGCCTCCGCCAGCGCCTCGTGCGGCGTCGTGGCGCCGTACTGCGAGAGGGCGTTCTCGATGCGGGCCCTCATCGCCGGGTCGTGCGGCTGGGTGACGTCGTAGGGGACGCCGAGCGCGTCGGAGATCGCCTTGTTCAGCTCGGCCCGCATCACCGGGTCCTCGATGAGGCGCTGGCCAAGCTGGTGCCCGAACTCGTGGGTGAAGATGCCCTCGGCCGATCCGCCGCCGGGGACGGTGAAGCCGTCCGCCTCCTCGGCGGCTCCGTCCTCGCCGAGGGACGCGTTGTCGCCGAACGCCTCGTTGTTGACGTAGATGCCCTGCGAGTCGCCGTGCAGGCGGGCGTAGGCGAGGGTGTCCTCCTCGCCTGGGCCGAGCTCATGCCCGACGTCCACCGAGTCGATGCGGTTGAGCTGCCGCATCGTGTCGGGGTAGTCGGCGGCGAGCTGCCGGATGGCGCGGTTGATCTCGTGCGCGGCGGCCGGGTCGATCGGGTGGGAGGTGAAGTCGACCGTGGGCGCGTCGTCCCCGAACTGCGCGAGGATCTCGCGCGCCTCCTGCTCGGCGTCCGACAGGCTCTGCGGCTCGTCGTTGCCGCCGGACGCGTCGTCGGTGCCGCCGTCGTGGTCGCCGTCGTGCTCGCCGGAACCGTCGTCGCCGGGCGCCTGGTCGTGACCGGACGTGCCGTCGTGGTCGCCGGGCTCGCCCGCGTCGCCCTCCTTCTTGTGCTGGTCCGGTTCGCCGTCCTGCGGGGCGGCCTCGCGATTCTGCTGCTCGGGTTCCGTGCCGCCGTGGACGACGCCCTGGTCGTCCACGTCCTCGATGGGGCGTTCGCTCGGGTCGGCGGTGCCGTTGTCGTCCGTCAGCGGACGCTCCGGCGGCGCGTTCTCGTCCCCGGACGGCGTCTGCTCCGGCTGCCCCGGCTCGGCGGGCGGGGTCTCGGATCGGACGACGCCCTGGCCGTCGACGTCCTCGATCGGGCGGTGCGCCGGGTCGGTGGGGGAGTCGCCATCGGTCAGCGGACGCGCCGGCGCGGGCCGTCCGGCCTCGTCCCCCGGGGTCTCGTGCGGGGGCTGGGCGTTCTCCGTGGGAGCCGGTGTCTCCTGCGCGGGCGGCGGGCCGTTCTCGGCATTGCCGCGCGGCGCCGCAGCGTCGGAGGGCGTGGCGCCGTTCGGGCTGCTCTCACCGTCGCCCGGCGTGGACGGCTTCGGAACCCTGCGTCCGGACTCGTTCGGAGAGCGCGTCGTGGTCTCGGAACGTCCGGACCCGGAAGTCGGCGTGGTCGTGCGGATCCGGGTACCACCGGACGACGCGGGCGCCCCGCCGCCGCGCGAGGCGGAGCCGCCGCCCATCGGGCCCATCCCGCCCATCGGCATGGGCACGCCCGCGATGAGGCCCGGCTGGCCGCCGTTCGACGCGTCCGATCCGTCGTGGCCGGGTTCCGCCATGGCGTCGGGCAGGTCGGCGGTCGTGCGATCGCCGCCGTCCGCACCGGCCGTGCTGGTCGGCGAAACCTCGCCGCCCTCCGGAGCCGGAGACCCGATGCCCTCGGGCGTCGAGCCGCCACCGGACGGCGTGGAGCCCCCGTCCGCCGGGGTGGAACCGTCGCCGCTCCCACCGGCCGACGACGAGGAGGAGCCGCTGCCGTTGGACGACGCCGTGCCGCCGGTCGGCGCGGTGCCGCCGCCAGCGGGCGGCGTGCCGGAGTCACCCGTGGGCGTGGTGCCCTCGCTGTTGGCGGGCGCGTCCGTCCGGCTCGCCGGGGATGTGCCATCGCCGTTTGTGGAGGGCGCGTCGGTGCGGCCTGCCGGAGGTGTGCTCTCACCGCCTGTCGCCGGGGTGTGCTCGCCGCCCGTGGCCGGTGTTTGTTCGCCGCCGGGCGTCGGCGCGTGCTCGCCGGTGGCGGGCGGCGTGCCGCCTTCGTGCAGCGGCGTTTCGGTGTGGGGCGCTGGGTCGCCGCTGCTGGTCGGGGCTGGGGTGTGCTCGTCGCCGCCGGGTGTGGTGCCGTCGCTGGGCGTGGGCGGCGTTTCGGTGTGGGGCGCTGGGTCGCCGCTGCCGGTTGGTGCGGGGGTGTGCTCGTCGCCGCCCGGTGTGGTGCCGTCGCTGGGCGTGGACGGTGTTTCGGTGCGGGACGTCGGGTCGGTGCTACCGCCGGAGGAAGGGGTGTGCTCGCCGTCGCGGACGCGGCCGGAGCCGCCGCCCGACGAGCCGGGACCGGTGGACGGGCTGCCGCCCGCCGAGGAGGGCGGCGTG
>NZ_BAAAMR010000099.1:0-36244 GCF_039529375.1 Actinomadura napierensis | reverse complement strand
GCCGCGCGGACCAGCGCGTCGGCGCGCGCCGCCTCGGTGGTGGTGAACGGCAGGCCGTACCGCCGCAGCCGGACGGCGCGGCCGTGCCCCATCGGGACGGTCAGGACGCAGGCGTCGTCCTCCGCGTCCTCGGCGGGCGGCGCCCATCCGGCCTCGTCGGCGCGCAGCAGTTCGGCCAGCACCTCCGGCACCGCGTGCGCCTCGGCGCGCAGCCGGGCCGCCAGGACCAGCGCCCGCGTCGGCTCGTCCACCAGTTCGCGCGGCCGGGCCGGGCGGACGGCGGTCCGGATGCCGCCGGCGGCGCCGAGCGTCTCGGCCAGGTCCCGCGCGTCGGCGCCCCCGCCGGGGACGTCGACGAGGAACTCGTCCACCACGCCGCCGTCGTCCATCTGGACGGACAGGGCGAGGATGTTGGCGCCGCGGCCGGCCAGCGCGGCGGTCAGCAGGGCCAGCCGGCCTGGCCGGTCCTCGATCTCGGTGCGGATGCGGAGCAGCGGCATGGAACGTTCCCTTCCGGGGCCGGGGGGCCCGGTCGCGTGCGAACCGTGTCCGGTCGTGCTCGGTGCGGACGTGTCCAGGCTGGCTCAGCGCTGTTACGCGGGCGCTACGTCATCGTGAGCGCGCGGTTTCACATTCCGGACCGGGTCTTGAGGCGCCAGGCGCGACGGCCTAGCGTGCGGTAAGTGATCGACCCCGTGACCGGTGAGCGCGTCAACGACCAACGCCCGGCCGGGCCGTTCGCGGCCCGCCCGCCCCTGCCGTCGCCCGGCTCGCTCGAGCCGGCCCACGAGAAACGGGCCCCCGGATGAGCGACACGCTGCGGACGATGCGGCTCGCCCTGCACCCGATCGGGTTGCGCGACCGCCACGCGCTGCTGAGGCACTGGACGGGCCCGCTCGTCCGCCGGCACCTGTTCGACGGCGCCTCGATCTCGCCCGTGCAGGTCACCGAGATCATCGAGACCAGCGAGCGGGACTTCGCCACCGAGGGCTACGGGCTGTGGGCGCTGCGGCCGCTGCCGCGCGGGTGGCGGGCGGCCGAGCCGAGGCCGGGCGCGCCGCTGATCGGGGTGGCGGGGCTGCGCGGCCACGAGGGCCCGTTCGACCGGGGGGTGGACGTGGAGATCCTCTACAGCCTGGAGCCGGACCGGTGGGGGCAGGGGCTGGCCGCCGAGGCGTCCCGCGCCGTGCTGGACTACGCGTTCGGGGTGGTCGGGCTGCGCCGCGTCACCGCGGAGATCGACCCGGCCAGCGCGGTGTCCGCCGAGGTCGCCGCGAGCCTGGGCATGCGGCCGTGGCGCAGCGGGGCGGACGGCCCCGACGGCGCGGCCTACTATGCCGCCGACCGCTCCGGTTGGCTCGGATCCCGTCGTGGAATCGACGCCGTCCCCTAGAATCCGTCGCCCACTACCGGATCGATTGCCGGATACAGCAGTATGGGCGCATGAGCTCCTCGTCCGGGCGGGTGCCGCTGGCGCCCGGTTTCGCCAACGGCGGCGTCTCCCACTGGTACCGGGGGACCGGCCGCCCCGAGCCGGGGCCCCGCCTTCCCGGCCCGCGCGCCGCCGACGTCTGCGTCGTCGGCGCCGGCTACACCGGCCTCTGGACGGCCTACTACCTCAAGCGCGCCCGCCCCGACCTGCGCGTCGTCGTGCTGGAGCGCGAGTTCGCCGGGTTCGGCGCGTCCGGCCGCAACGGCGGCTGGGTGCTCGGCGAGATCGCCGGGTCGCGGGAGCGCTACGCCGCCCGGCACGGCCGGTTCGCGGCGGTCGCGCTGCAGCACGCGATGTTCGACGCGGTCGACGAGGTCGTCCGGGTGGCCGCGGACGAGGGCATCGACGCCGACCTGGTCAAGAGCGGGGTGCTGCACGTCGCGCGCAACCCCGCCCAGCGCGCCCGGCTCGCCGCGATGGTCGCCGAGGCGCGCGACTGGGGCTGGACGGAGGAGGACCTGGTCCCGCTGCCCGCCGCCGAGCGCGACGAGCGGCTGCGCGTCGCCGGCGCGACCGGCGCCGCATGGAGCCCGCACTGCGCCCGCGTGCAGCCGGCGAAGCTCGTCCAAGGCCTGGCGGCGGCCGTCCGCGGCCTCGGCGTCGACGTCCACGAGCGGACCCCGGTGGTGCGGATCAACCCGCGCCGCGGCGCCGTCCCGGCCGCCGCCGTCACCCCGTACGGCACGGTCACCGCCGATTACGTGCTGCGCGCGACCGAGGGGTTCACCGCCGGGGTCGGCGGCCACCACCGCGACTGGCTGCCGATGAACAGCTCGATGATCGTCACGACGCCGCTCCCGGCCGCGGTGTGGGACGCGATCGGCTGGCGGCGCCGCGAGCTGTTCGGCGACCTCGCCCACTACTACATGTACGCGCAGCGGACCGCCGACGACCGCATCGCTTTCGGCGGCCGGGGCAGGCCGTACCGCTACGGGTCCCGGGTGGACGACGGCGGCCGGACGCAGCCCGCGACCGTCGCCGCGCTGTGGTCGGTGCTGGCCGCGATGTTCCCGGCAGCCGCCGAGCACGGACGCGTCGCGCACGCCTGGTCGGGCGTCCTCGGCGTGCCCCGCGACTGGTGCTCGACCGTCGTGGTCGACCACGCCGCCGGGCTCGGCTACGCGGGCGGCTACACCGGCCACGGCGTCGCCACGTCCAACCTCGCGGGCCGCACGCTGCGCGACCTCGTCCTCCGCGAGGACACCGAGCTGACCGCGCTGCCGTGGGTGGACCGGCGCGTCCGCCGCTGGGAGCCCGAGCCGCTGCGCTGGCTCGGCGTCCACGCGATGTACGCGCTGTACCGGGCGGCGGACGCCCGCGAGTCCGCCACGTCGTCGGCGCGGACGTCCCCGCTCGCCCGTCTCGCCGACGCGATCACGGGCCACTGACGCCTAGCGCGAGACCAGGTCCTGGATGTCGCCGTAGGAGAACGCGGGGGCGTCCTCGCCGTGGCCGGTGACGTCCAGGGCGGTGGCGACCGCGGCCTCGAGCGCCTTGCGGAACAGCAGCGATCCCGTGCTCACCCGCCGGACGCCCAGCTCGGCCAGCCGCCCGACGTCGGTCTTCCCCGGCATGAACAGCACGTTCAGCGGCAGGTCGACGGCCTCGACGACGGCCCGGACGTCATCGTCGGCGGCGATGCCGGGGACGAAGACGCCGTCCGCGCCCGCGTCGGCGAACGCCCGGACCCGCCGGAGCGTCTCCTTCAGGTCGGGCTCGCCGTCCGCAAGCCAGAGCGTGTCGGTGCGGGCGTTCAGGAACACCTGCGGCGCGGCCCGCTTCACCGCCGCGATGGTCGTCGTCTGGTGGTCGAGCGGCGTGAGCGTGCCGTCCGCGCGCCCGTCCTCCAGGTTGACGCCGGCGATGCCGAACGAGGCCAGTTCGGTCGCGAGTTCGGCGACGTCGGCGACCCGCGTGGAGAAGCCGCCCTCGATGTCGACCGTGACCGGGACGGGCAGCCGCGACAGGTTCCGCGCCAGCGCGAGCGTCTCGTCGCGCGCGTCGCCGGTCGCGTCGGTCTTCCCGGCCGCCGCCGCGACGCCGAGGCTGGTCGTTCCGACCGCCGGGAACCCGGCCTTCACCAGCGCCGCGCCGGTCGCGAAGTCCCACGCGTTCGGCAGGAGCAGCGGCCGGTCTCCGCGGTGCAGGTCGTGGAAGGTCTCCGCGCTGGTCATCGGACCGCCTCCAGTTCGTTGAGGGCCTCGACCACGCCGGCCGTCAGCTGCACGGCGTGGTCCGCGCCGGGGCAGGGCCGCCGTCCGGCGCCGAAGGTCAGATGGGGAGGTTCCCTGCGCGCGGGGTCGAAACGGTCCGGTTCGGTGAACACCGCCGGGTCGCGGTTGGCCGCCCGCAGATCGAGCGTCACGGCCGTCCCCTCGGCGATGTGCCGCCCCTGGAAGTCGACCTCTTCGCGGGCGACGCGGCGCATGGCCGGGATGGGCGGGTCGTAGCGAAGCGTCTCGGCGATGACGGCCTCGATCGGGCACCCGCGCGCCTCGGGGCGCCGCGACAGCGGCAGCACCTTGCCGACGAGCGCGGCGGTCGCGTCGCACGCCTGCGTGAAGACGGCGATGCGGTTGGCGACCTCCTCGTCCGGTCCCGGTCCGAGCAGCCGGACCAGGGTCGCGACGGCCTCGTCCGAGCCGTCCCGTCCGGCCCCGGTGAGGTAGCCGGACGAGGCGAGCGGCACCGCGTCGACCAGCGCGTCGAGGTCGGTGACGCCGAGCGCCTCGCCCAGTGCCGCGATCGGGGCCAGGTCCGGTTCCTCTCCGGCGAGCACGCGTTCGCGGGCGCGCCGCCGCAGGTCCGCCGCGTCCAGCTCGTCCAGCGCCTTCACCACGACGCCCAGCCGCCGGTCGTGGTCGGCGCCTTCGCTGAACCGGCAGACGGCGCCGCGCAACCAGGCCAGCGAACCCCTTGGCGCCCCGCCGTCCACCACGGGGACGGCGAAGCGCTCGTCGGCGAGGACGGCGCCGACCTCGGCGTGCCGGGCGATGGTCAGATCTGTGTTCGCCATGTCTCTGAATCTAGGGACGGCTCACTTCGTCGCCGGTCGAAATGTCGGCCGCGCGGTCGAGGATGCCGGTGAGGGACTCGACCAGCCGGGCACGGTCAAGGACGCCCGCTCGGCGCCGGCCCGCCGCCTCAGGCGGTGACGGCCGGCCCGCCTCGCCAGGACGGCAGGGGAGCGCGCCCGGCGGCCGTCTCGAAGGCGGCGCGGGCGAGCAGCCGCGTGGAGTCCAGCGTCGGCAGCGGCGACACCTCCGGCGTGACCAGCAGCGGGATCTCGGTGCAGACCAGGGCGACGGCGTCGCAGCCGCGCCCGGCGAGCCGCTCGATGATCCGCACGTACTCGCGGCGCGACTCCTCGGTGACGACGCCGTTCACCAGCTCCGCGAAGATGATCTCGTGGACGCGGGCGCGGTCGGCGGCGTCCGGCACCACCGCCTCGATGCCGTGTGCGGCGAGTTCGCGGGGGTAGACGGGGCCGTCCATGGTGTAGCGGGTGCCGAGGACGCCGACGCGGCGCCGCCCGTCGCGGGCGGCCCTTCCGGCGACGACCTGGGCGATGTGCAGGGCGGGCAGCGCCAGGTCGTCGCGGAGCCGCTCCAGCGCCATGTGGGCGGTGTTGTCCGGGCAGGCGAAGAACGTCGCCCCAGCGGCGGCGAGCCGCCGGACGCTCTCGGCGAGGATGGCGCGGACCGCGTCGTGGTCGCCCGCGGCCCACGCCGGCATGCTGCGGGCCAGCGCGATCAGGTCGAGCGTGACGTCGGGGTGGTCGTCGGGGCCCAGCTCGCGGAAGCCCTCATGGCAGAAGGCGCGGAAGCACAGCGCGGCGCCCTCCGCGCTGTGGGCGAGGATCCCGAGATGCTCCATGGTCACTCCTGTCCGGCATAGCGAACGACCGTCCAGTACAGTGAACGCCAGGCAGTTGTGTTCGTCAAACTGAACACCTGGACGTCTGGAGCGAACACATGGGCAACGCCGACCTGATCGCGCAGATCGCCGCCTCGATCCGCCGGGAGCGGGCGCGCGCCGGGCTGTCCCAGACCGAGCTGGCCCGGCGCGCGGGTCTCGCCAAGTCGACGCTGTCCCAGCTGGAGGCGGGCACCGGGAACCCGAGCGTGGAGACGCTGTGGTCGCTCGGCGCGGCGCTCGACGTGCCGTTCAGCCGGCTGGTCGACCCGCCGCGGGCGGGCGTGCGGGTCGTCCGCGCCGGAGAAGGCCCCGCCACCCGCTCCGAGCAGGCGGACTACGCGGCGACGCTGCTGGCGTCCTGCCCGCCCAACGCCCGCCGCGACGTCTACCGCGTCACGGCGGAGCCGGGCGGGCCGCACTCGTCCGACCCGCACATGCCCGGCACCACCGAACACGTGGTCCTGAGCACCGGCCGCGCGCTCGCGGGCCCGCAGGACGACCCGGTCGAACTGGCCCCGGGCGACTACATCGCCTACCCGGGCGACGCCCCCCACGTCTTCCGCGCCCTCGCCCCCGGCACCACGGCGATCTTCGTCATGGAGCACACCTGACCGTCGACTTGCGGCGAGTCGTCGTTATGAGCGGCGCCATAACGACGACTCGCCGCAAGTGAACGTTGTTCGGTCAGCTGAGCAGGGCGGTGAGGGGGCTCAGGTCGTCGACGTCGGCGAGGCCGTAGGTCAGGTCGGTGATCTTGTCGGCCTGGTCGGGGGTGACGCGGCGGGTGGCGTTGAGGCGGAACTTGGTCGCCAGCTCCTCGGCCGACAGCGGGTTGCCGGGGCCGCCGCGGTTGGCGTCCACGCGCTCCTCCAGGACGGCGCCGTCGCGGGTCGTCACGCGCAGGACGGCCGGGAACTGGTGCGGGAAGATCTCGTCGCAGCGCGCGTCCGGCACGCAGCGGACCTTGGCCGCCAGTGCGAGCCGTTCCGGATCCGCGGCGGCCTCGTCGGTGAAGTCCTCGTGGAAGACGCCGAGCCCGCCGCCGCCCAGGAGCGCCGCCGCGACCGTGTACGGGCCGGAGAACGCGGCGTGGTACCCCGACTTGGGGCGCACCTTGTCCTCGCGGGGCTCGCCGATCGTCCGCAGCACGGCGGTCGGCGCCCCCAGCTCGATGCCCTCGATGTCGGACGGGTCGAGCCCCCGCGCGCGGAGCCTCAACGCGGCGTCGATGCCCGCGTGGGTGAAGTGGTTGCACGGGTACGGCTTGAAGAAGATCCCGGGCAGTTCCCAGTGCTCGCCCAGCCGGTCGGTGAGCGCGCCGAGGTCGACCTGGTCGCCGCACCACGCCTGGAGGAAGCCGAACCGTCCCTCGAACACGGTCGGCGGGCCGGTGATGCCGGTACGCGCGAGGCCGGCGGCGGTGACGGCGGCGTGCGCGGCCCAGCCGCAGTGGATCCGCTTGACGGTGCCGCCCGTCCGGTTGGCCTCCAGGATTCCCGAGCCCATGCTGGCGGCGACGCCCATCGCGTGCGCGATCCCGCCCGCGTCCAGGCCCGACAGCATCGCGGCGGACGCCGCCGCGCCGACGGCGCCGCAGATCGCGGTGGCGTGCTGGCCGCGCTCGAAGAACACCGAGTTGCCCAGCTCGCTGTCGTATCCGGCCATGCCGAGCCGGACGGTGATCTCCACGCCGACACCCACCGCGTCCAGCAGTGCCGCGCCGGTGGCACCGCGCGCTTCGGCGACCGCGAGCGCTGCGGGCACGACCGACGCGGACGGGTGCAGCACCGAAGGCAGATGTGTGTCGTCGAAGTCGAGCGAGTGGGCGAGGGTGCCGTTCAGCAGGGCGGCGCTGGGTTCGGGGAGCCGGGAACCGGTGCCGATCGCGGTGGCGCGTCCCGCGCCGCCCCACTCGGCCACCAGTTCCCCGACCGCGCGGGCCGGTGCCTCGCCGGTCGCGCCGAGGCTGTTGCCGAGCGCGTCCAGGACGCGGCGTGCGGCGTCGGCGCGCAGGTCGGCGGGCAGCCCGTCCGCCCGTGCGTCGGCGGCGAGCGCGGCGAGCCGCTGCACCGGGGTCGGGGCCGTCATGCCGACACCGCCGCGAGCGGGCGGACGGGGGAGCCGGTGCCGCCCTTGATCCGCAGCGGGGCGAGCAGGAACGCGAACTCGTGCAGCCCGGCCTCGGCCAGTGCCTCCAGGTTCAGGTGCTCCATGATGAAGATCCCCGACTCCACCAGCAGGATCCGGTGGACGGGCAGCACCGCGTGGCCCGCGCCCGCCGGGATCTGCTCGTATGCGGTGGTGTCGGCGCCGGTCGCGACGATCTTCCGGTCGGCGAGCCAGCGGGCCGCGTCCGGCGTCGCGCCGGGCACGCCCGTCTCCTTGCCGAGGTAGGCGGTGGTGTCGCCGAAGTTGCGGGACCAGCCGGTACGGATCAGTGCGACGTCGCCCTCGCCGGGCTCGGCCCCGGCCCGCTTCGCGGCCAGCTCCAGGTCCTCGGCGGTCACCCCGTAGCCGGGCGGCAGCGTGGCGACGTCGTGCACGGCGGCGACGTCCAGCAGCACGCCGCGGCGCAGCAGGCCGGGCAGGTTCTCGGCGCCGTGGCTGGTGAAGGCCCCGCCGCGCTGCGCCTCGGCGGCGTCGATCCCGCCGTGCAGCTCGCCGTCGTGGCTGACGTGCGACAGCGCGTCGATGTGGGTGCCGACGTGCCCGCCGGTCACGATGATCTCGTTGGCGGCCGACCCGCCGTCCGGGCGCTCCATGTCGCCGTGCCGCCGGATCAGCGTCATCCGGAATCCGGGGTGGTTCGGGGAGCAGGGCATGCCGGTGAAGAACGGCTGGCCGAGCTCGATCAGCCGGACGCCGCGGGCGACCGCCGCGAGCAGCGGATCCTGGGTGGTCATGACGGGGAGCCTTCCTTCTGTTGTTCGGCGGACCGGTGGGCCGACGCGGCGACGGCGAGCAGCCAGGAGGCGCGCTCGACGACCGCCTTGTCCACGAACCGGCCGGCGGAGTCGATCCACGCGGCGGCGCCGGCCGAGCCGGCGCGCTCGGTGAGCTGGTCCATGAGGCCGCGCGCCCAGGCGACGTCGGCGGGGTCGGGCGCGCAGGCCTCGTGCACGACGGGGATCTGTGCGGGGTGGATCACCGAGCGGCCGAAGAACCCGGCCCGGTGGCCCGCGACCGTGTCGGCGCGCAGGCCGTCCAGGTCGCGGACGGCGGTCCACACGCTCTGCGGCGGGGACGGCAGCCCGGCGGCGCGGGCGGCGACGACCACCCGCGAGCGCGGCCAGGCCAGCGCGTCGCCGCCGGACACCCGCAGGTCGGCCGACAGGTCCGCCTCGCCGAGCGAGATGCCGGCGACCAGCGGGTGCGCGGTGGCGATGGCCAGCGCGTTCTCCACCCCGAGCGCCGACTCCAGGACGGGGAACACCGGCACGCCGAGCGCGTCGGCGACGCGGCGCAGCACGCCGGGGTCTTCGCACTTGGGGATCCGCACTCCGGCGAGCGCGCCGGGCGTGGACGCCAGAAGCCCGATGTCGGCGTCGCCGTCGGGGGTGCCGGGCGCGTTGATCCGGACGTAGGCGGGCCGGCCCTCAGCCAGGACACGCGCGACGGTGCGGCGGGCCGTGTCCTTGGCGTCGGGGGCGACGGCGTCCTCCAGGTCGAGGACGACCGCGTCGGCGTCCGAGTCCAGGGCCTTGCCGATGCGGTCGGGACGGTCGCCGGGGACGTACAGCCAGGTCCGGTGCGGATGCTCCGGCCCGGTCACTTCACCACCCCCTTGGCGCGCAGCTCGTCCAGCTCCGCTTCGCCTACCCCGTAGCGGCCGAGGATCTCGGCGGTGTGCGCGCCGAGCGGCGGCCCGGCCGAGTCGATGTGCCCCGGCGTCTGCGACAGCCGGAACAGCACGTTCTGCATCCTCACCGGGCCGAGCTCGTCGTCGGGGACGGTGGCGATGGTGCCGAGCGCCTCGAACTGCGGGTCGGTCATGACGTCGGCGGCGGTGTAGATCGGGGCGACGGCGGCCTCGGCCTCCTCGAACGCCTTCACGACGTCGTCGCGGTCGCGCCGCGCGATCCAGGAGCCGACGGCCTCGTCCAGCTCGTCGGCGTGCTCGGCGCGCTCGGCGCCGGTGGCGAACCACGGCTCGTCGATGTACTCGGGCCGGCCGACCAGCCGCATCACCCGCTCGGCGATCGACTGGGCGCTGGTGGAGATCGCGACCCAGCCGCCGTCGCGGGTCCGGTAGGTGTTGCGCGGCGCGTTGTTGTGCGACCGGTTGCCGGTGCGGGCCTGCAGCTCGCCGAGCTGGTCGTAGGTGATGATCTGCGGGCCGAGCAGGGTGAGGATCGGCTCGATGATCGCCAGGTCGACGACCTGGCCCTCGCCGGTCGCCTCCCGCGCGCGCAGCGCGGTCATCACCGCGAACGCGGTGGTCAGCGCGGCGATCCCGTCGGCGAGGCCGAACGGCGGCAGGGTCGGCGGGCCGTCCGGCTCACCGGTGATCGCGGCGAACCCGCTCATGGCCTCGGCGAGCGTGCCGAAACCGGGCCGCCGCGAGTAGGGGCCGGTCTGCCCGAACCCGGTGACCCGCGCCAGCACCAGCCGCGGATTGATCTTCTTCAGCTCGTCGTAGCCGAGCCCCCAGCGCTCCAGCGTGCCGGGCCGGAAGTTCTCGATCACCACGTCGGCGTCGGCGGCGAGCCGGCGGAAGATCTCCTGGCCCTCGGGGGAGCCGAGGTAGAGGGTGATCGCCTTCTTGTTGCGGCCGAGCATCTTCCACCACAGCCCGACGCCGTCGCGGCGGGCGCCGTGGCTGCGCACCGGGTCGCCCTTCGGGTGCTCGATCTTGACGACCTCGGCCCCGAAGTCGGCGAGCAGCGTCGCCGCCAGCGGCCCGGCGAACAGCGTGGCCGCGTCGAGCACGCGGACTCCGGACAGGGCGTCGGGCATGGGCGGTACCGCCTTCGGGTCTGAATGTTTCGCTACGCGGAACAAGTTGAGGTACAGGATGCCGCGCACTCGCGGCGCCTGATGTCTTCAAGTTGGCACCGGCTGTCGAGTTTCGTCAAGTTTCCCCTAGATATTGACCAGGTCACGTGATGGATGCCACGATGTCGCATCAGTGGCCCGGCGTTCCTCTTAGCGGAACGATCTCGAAGAGCCTGCGCCGGGCGGGCAGGAGAGGTGAATGTCGGCTCGAAAGCTCGTCGCCGGGCTCGGCGCGTGCGCGGCCCTGCTGGCCGCCACCGCCGGCTGCGGCGGCTCGGCGCCGTCCGGCGCCGCCGGGGCCGCGGCCGGCCGCGACAGCGGCCCGGTCAGGATCGGCGCCCTGCACCCGGTCAGCGGCGCGAACGCGGTCGACGGCCAGCAGATGCGGCGCGGCGCGCAGATGGCGGTCGAGGCCCTCAACGCCGCCGGGGGCATCAAGTCCCTCGGCGGCCGCAAGGTGGAGCTGGAGACCGGCGACACCCAGGGCAAGGCGGAGGTCGGCCAGAGCGAGGCGCAGCGCCTCATCTCCGAGGGATCGGTCGGCCTCGTCGGCACCTACCAGAGCGCCGTCAGCACGAACGTGTCCGTCGTCGCCGAACGCAACCGCGTCCCCTTCGTCATGGACGTGACCGCGTCGGATGCGATCTTCTCGCACGGCTACAAGTACTCGTTCCGGGTGCAGCCGGGCAGCGCGGCGATCGCGGGCGCGGCGGCCCGCTACCTCAAGGAGGTCTCCGAGAAGGCGGGCAGGCCCGTCAAGAAGGTGGCGTTCCTGCACGAGCAGACCGACTTCGGCACCGGCGCCGCCGAGGCGTTCGCCAAGGCGGCGAAGAAGCTCGGTATCCAGATGGGCCCGAACATCAGCTACGACGCGGTCACCGCGTCCGACCTCACCGCGCAGATCACCCAGGTCAAGGCGTCCGGCGCGGACGTGCTGGCCGTCGCCGGCTACTACCGGGACGGGCTCCTCGCCGCCAAGGCGATCAACGCGGTGAAGCCGAACCTGAACGCGGTGTGGGGCGTGTCGGACGGCGCGTTCGACCAGCCGAAGTTCGTCAGCGACGTCGGCTCGCTGGGCGAGCGCTACTTCAGCACCAACTACCACTACGACGCGAAGAACCCCGCGACGGCCAAGCTGCGCGCCGAGTACCAGAAGCGCTACGGCGCGCCGATGCGGACCGGCGCCGTCCTCGCCTACGACGCCGTCCAGGTGATCGCGCAGGGCGTGGAGCGGGCGGCGAGCACCGACCCGGAGAAGGTCCGCGCCGCGATCGCCGCGTCGCAGGTGCAGCCGCTGACCGTCGGCACCGGGCCGATCGCCTTCGCGCCCAACGGCGACAACAAGAACGCGCTGCCCGTCCTGATGCAGGTGCAGAACGGGCAGATCAAGCAGGTCTATCCCCAGGACAAGGCCGAATCCCAGCCCAACTACTCGGTGACGTGGCGGCCATGAGCGACACAACTGCGAACATCAGAGCGGCGGCCCTGAGCGGCCCCGTCCTCAAGCGCGCCGCCCTCACCGGCGGCCTGGTCGCGATCGCCATCGCGGTCGCGCTGATCCGGTCCGGCAGCGGCCTGGTCGTCTGGCAGTCGGTGGTGACCGGCCTGCTGACCGGCGGGCTCTACGGGCTCATCGCGATGGGCCTCACGCTGATCTTCGGCGTGCTGGACATCGTCAACTTCGCGCACGGCGCCCTGCTGGCCGTCGCGATGTTCATCGCCTTCGGGGTGGTGCAGGGCACGGGCCTGCACCCCTACCTCACCCTCGTCATCGCGGTGCCCGCGCTGTTCCTCATCGGCGCGGTCGTGCACCGCGGCCTGCTCAGCGGCTCGGGCGGCGCGACGCTGGAGAACCAGCTGCTGATCACCCTCGGGCTGTCGCTGCTGCTGGAGAACGGGCTGCTGATGTTCTTCGGCGCCGAGCCCAAGAGCGTCGCGCTGCCCGGCGACTTCCAGTTCTCGCTGTTCGGCGCGGTGGTGACCGGCGGCCGGCTGTACGCGTTCATCGGCGCGATCCTGATCGGCGCGGTGCTGTTCTACCTGCTGCGCCGCACCCGGTTCGGCACCGCGATCCGCGCGGTCGCCGCGAACGGGCAGGGCGCCGAGCTGGTCGGCGTGAACGTCCGCCGCGTCCACACGCTCACGTTCGCGATCGGGACGGCCTGCGCCGGTGCCGCCGCCGTGCTGGCCGCGCCGCTGGTGACCGTGACGCCGACGCTCGGCGACCAGTTCAACATCACCGCGTTCGTGGTGGTCGTGCTCGGCGGCATGGGCAACGTGGCGGGGGCGCTGGTCGGCGGCCTGCTGATCGGGCTGGTCGAGCAGCTCACCACCATCTACATGGGCGGGCAGAGCTCGCTGCTCGGGGTGTTCGTCGTGTTCCTGGTCGTGCTGTTCCTGCGGCCTCAGGGGTTGTTCGGGAGAAGGTCATGACCGATATCACCATCGCCGGCGGGCGGGAGACGGGCGGCGCGGTCGGCCCGGTCAAGGCGCCGCCGCTGCGCCCGCAGAACCGGCAGCTGATCGTCCTCGCCGTGCTGCTGGTCGTCGCGATCCCGCTGCCGCTGGTGCTGCCGCCCGCGATGGGCGCGGTGGCGGTCCGCATCCTGATCTTCCTGCTGATGGCCATCGGCTGGAACGTGATGAGCGGGTTCGGCGGGATGTTCAGCTTCGGGCACGCCGCGTTCTTCGGCCTCGGCGCCTACACCAGCGCGTACCTGCTGGTGAAGCACGACGTGTCGCCGTGGATCGGGATGCTCGCCGGGATGGCGGTCGCCGCGGTCGTCGCCGTGGTCATCGGCTACTTCGCATTCCGCTACAAGCTGCGCGGCGCCTACTTCGCCCTCGCGACGTTCGCGTTCGCCGAGATGCTGCGGCTGATCGCCACCACCACCGACTTCACGAACAAGGCCGTCGGGTTCAGCGTCCCGCTGATCCAGGGCTCCTCGCTCTGGAAGATCCAGTTCCCGGCGGACTCGCACGCCTACTTCTGGGTCGCGCTCGCCCTCGCCGGGATCGCCGCGCTGGTCAGCATCCTGTTCCTGCACTCGCGGACGGGACGCTACGTCACCGCGATCCGCGACGACGAGGTGGCCGCCGCCGCGCTCGGCACCCCGGTGATGCGCTACAAGTTGATCACCGTCGCGCTGTCGGCGGCGATCACCGCGGTCGCCGGCGCGTTCTACACGCAGTACTACCTGTTCGTGAACCCGGACCTGGCGTTCGGCTCGTCGGTGTCGATCCAGGCGATCGCGACCGTGGTGATCGGCGGGATCGGCACCATCTGGGGCCCGGTCGTCGGCGCGATCATCCTCGGGTCGCTGTCGGACCTGACGGCGACGCTGCTGCGCACGCCCCCCGACTTCCTGAACTTCCTGCAGGGCCGCAGCGGCCTGGACGTCGCGCTCTACGCGGTCCTGCTCATCCTGATCGTCCGGGTGCTGCCGAAGGGCATCGTCGGCACGATCCAAGCGAGGTGGCGGCGGTGAAACTGCTGGACGTCGACGGCGTCGGCAAGGACTTCCGGGGCCTGCGCGCCCTGTCGGAGGTCGGGTTCGAGGTGGAGCCGGGCGAGATCCTCGGCATCATCGGCCCGAACGGCGCCGGGAAGACCACCCTGTTCAACGTGATCAGCGGCGCGATCGCGCCCGACACCGGCCGGGTCGTGTTCGGCCGCAAGGACGTCACCGGCGCCGCGCCGCACCGGATCGCCCGCGCGGGCATGGTCCGCACGTTCCAGCTGATGCGGCCGTTCGGGAGCATGAGCGTCCTGGAGAACGTCGGCCTGGCCGCCCAGCACCGCCGGCAGCCGCTGCGCAAGCTGCGCGGTGAGGCGATGGAGGTGGTGGAGCGCGTCGGCCTCGGCCAGTGGGCGCATCGCCCGGCGACGGAACTGCCGACCGCAGGGCTCAAGCGCCTGGAACTGGCCCGCGCCCTGGCGATGCGGCCGAAGGTGCTGCTGCTGGACGAGGTCCTCGCCGGCCTCGTCCCCGCCGAGCGCGAACCCGTCCTCGACCTGCTCGCCGCGCTGCGCGAGGAGGACGGGACGACGCTGCTGTTCATCGAGCACATCATGGCCGCCGTCATGCGGCTGTCGGACCGGGTTCTCGTCCTCGACCAGGGGCAGGTGCTGGCCACCGGCTCCGCCGAGCAGGTCACCTCCGACCCCCGGGTGATCGAGGCCTACCTCGGAGAGGAGCCCGGCGATGCTGAGGATTGACAAGCTCTGCGCCGGCTACGGCCGGATGCGGATCCTGCACGAGATCGACCTGGAGGTCGGCGCGGGCGAGATCGTCGCCCTGGTCGGCGCGAACGGCGCGGGCAAGACGACCACGCTGCGGGCCGTCTGCGGGCAGCTGCGCGCCACGTCCGGGACGATCACGTTCGGCGGCGCGTCCACCGACGGCCGCCGCCCCGACCAGCTCGTCCGCGACGGGCTGGTGCACGTCCCCGAGGACCGGGCGCTGTTCGGCACGCTCACCGTCGAGGAGAACCTGCGGATGGGCGCCTGGACGCGGCCCGCCGCCGAGATCGACAAGGCGATGCGCGAGGTCTTCGAACTGTTCCCCGTCCTCGCCGAACGCCGCGCCACGGTCGCGCAGACGTTCTCCGGCGGGCAGCAGCAGATGCTCGCGATCGGCCGCGCGCTGATGGCCCGCCCGAAGCTGCTGATGCTGGACGAGCCGTCCACCGGCCTGTCGCCCAAGCTCACGTGGGCGGTGCTCGACGCGGTCAAGGCGATCCGCGACAGCGGCGTCGCGGTGCTGCTGGTCGAGCAGAACGCCAAGCAGGCGCTCGGCATCGCCGACCGCGCCTACGTGCTGGAGAGCGGCTCGACCGTGCTGCACGGGACCGGCGCCGAGCTGGCCGGATCCGCCGAAGTCAGGAAGGCCTACCTGGGATTGTGAACACCGAAGCGAAAGACGCGACGGCGCGGCTGGGGGAGTGGGTCTCCGGGCTGGACGCGGCGGCGGTGCCGCGCCCGGTGCTCGACCGGCTCTCGCTCGTCCTGCTGGACGTCCTCGGCGTCACCGCGCTCGGCGCGGCGCTGGACGAGCAGGCCGCGCTGCGGTCGGCTTGGAACGCTCCGGACGGCCCGGCCCCGCTGATCGGCGCGGGCCGGACCGTCACCGTGGACGCCGCCGCCTGGCTGAACGCGATGGCGCTGGTCTCGCTGGAGCTGGACGAGGGCAACAAGTACGCCAAGGGGCATCCGGCCGCGCACGGGTTCCCGGCCGTGCTGGCGCTGGCGTCCGGGCTCGACGCGCCCGGCCCGGACACGGCCGCCGCGCTGCTGGCGGCCTTCGCGGTCGCGTCCCGGTTCGGGCGGGCGACCTCGCTGCGGCCGGGCGCGCACCCGCACGGCAGCTGGGGCGTCGCCGGCGCCGCCGCCGGCTGCGCCCGGCTGCTGGGCCTGGGCCCCGAGGCGACCGCGGCGGCGATCGTCGCCGGCGCCGGGCTGCCGGTCGCGGGGCACTTCTCGTCCGCCACGGACGGGAACCCGGTGCGCGACGCGTGGATGGGCGCGTCCAACATGTCCGGTCTGGTCGCGGCGCGGATGGCCGCCGCCGGACTCGCCCGCAACACCGGCACGGCCGCCGGCTCGCTCGGCGACCTGCTCGGCGGATTCGACCCCGGCGAGCTGACGGACGCTCTCGGCGAGCGGTGGGACATCACCCGCGGCTACTTCAAGCGGCACGCGTCGTGCTCGTTCACCCACCCGGCCGCCGACGCCGTGCTGCCGCTGCGCGACGGCCTCGACCCGTCCCGGATCACCCGGATCCTCGTCGAGACCCACGCGCTCGGCGCCGGGCTCGGGTCGCCCGAATGGGACAACCGGCTGTCGGCGATGTTCTCCACGCCGTTCGTGGTCGCGACCGCGGTGCTGGACGGCGAGGTCGGGCCGCGCGCCTCCGATGGCGCCCGGCTGGGCGACCCGGCGCTGCGCGCCCTCGCCCGCCGCGTCCGCCTCACCGCCGCCGACGACCTGACCGCGCGGCTGCCCGCCGAGCGCGCCGCCCGCGTCACGATCGAACTGGACGACGGGACGTCCCTCACGCGCGAGCAGCCCAACCCGGTCGGCGACGCCGACCACGAGCCGCTGACCGAGCGGGACGTCGTCCGGATGCTCAAGGCGTGGCTGCCCGGCCGCGCCGCCCTGGTCGACCGCGCCGCCGAGGTCGCCCGTGACCTGCCGGACCTGCCCCGCGCCGGCGACGCGCTGCGCGGCCTGGCCGGCGGAACCGTTGAGAAGGAGCTGAGTTGATGCGCGCTTTGGCCGTGACCCCGATCCATCTGCCGCCGGAGGAGATCGCCCGGCGGCAGGCCCGCTACGACCGGCTCGCCCCGGACGGCCTGACGATCGAGCTGCGCGACGTCGGCCCCGGCGCGCCCGGATCGCTGGACGACGAGGAGTCGATCCGGGTCTCCGAGCGCGAGGTCGCCGCCGCCCTGGCCGCCGCCGGTGAGGGCTGGGACGTCGTTTTCCCGGACTGCGTCCTCGACCCGGCCGTCCCGGATGGGCCCGCTGACCAGCGCGTTCCGGTCAACGGGCTGCTGAGGCTGAGTAGCATGGCGCTTGCTGCGAAGAATGTCCGTTTCGGTGCCGTGGTGCGCAACGAGGCGATCGGCGCGGAGCTGGGCCGCCGCCTCAAGGCCTACGGGCTGGACGCCTACGTCGCCGGGATCGCCGTGCTGGAACTGCCGTTCGACGCCGTCGCCGAAGGGGAGACGTGGAACGCCGCGCTCGGCGCGGCCGTGGACGCGCTCGCCGCGCAGGGCGCCGCCGCCGTGATCAATGGCTGCTCCGCCGTGGACGTGGAGGAAGGGCGCTTCAAGGCGCAGGTCGTCGACCCGACCGCGCTCGCGCTGGAGATCCTTGTCGCCGGGAGGGTGTCATGACCGAGCGAAGCGAGGGCATGATCGCCGTTCTTGCCGGGGGGTCGTCCCCCCGCAGGAGGTGCGCATGACCGACATCGATCTCGTCGTGGCGGGCGCCGGCGGCGGCCTCGTCGGGGCGCTGCGCGCCGCCGAACTGGGCCTGAGCGTCGTCGTCGTGGAGTCCAGCGAGCATTTCCGGCGCGGCAACAACACCTCGATGTCCACCGCGATGTTCCCCGGCGCGGGCTCGCGCTGGCAGGCCGAGCAGGGCGTCGACGACTCGCCGGACCGGTTCGTCGACGACATCATGGCCAAGACCAAGGGCAAGGCCGACGCCCGGCTCGCCCGCACGCTCGCGCAGGTCAGCGCGCCGCTGGTGGAGTGGCTCGCCGACGCGGTGGAGCTGCCGCTCGATCTGGTCACCGACTTCAACTATCCGGGCCACTCGGTCACGCGCTGCCACTCCGTCCCCGGACGGCACGGCTCCAGCGTGATCGACCACCTGGCCCGCCGTGCCCGCGCGCACCCGAACATCGACCTGCTCGTCCCCGCGAAGCTCACCGACGTGGTGACGGGCGGGGACGGCGCCGTCCGCGCGGCCGTCGTCCGGTACCCCGACGGGACGGAGGAGGAGATCCCGACCCGGGCCGTCCTGCTGGCCACCAACGGGTTCGGCGCCGACCGGGACCTCGTCCGCCGCCACCTGCCGGAGATCGCCGACGCCCTCTACCAGGGCAGCGACCAGTCCCTCGGCGACGCGCTGCGGATCGGCGGCGGCCTCGGCGCCGCCACCGGCTACCTCGACGCCTACCAGGGGCACGGCGCCGTCGCCGCCGGCGCGGGCACCCTGGTCGGCTGGGCGACGATCATCCACGGCGCGATCATGGTGGACCTGGAGGGCCGCCGGTTCGGCAACGAGACCCGCGGCTACTCCGAGTACGCCGCCGAGCTCGCCGCCCGGCCCGGCGCGACCGGCTGGATCGTCCTGGACGAGACGGTCTTCCACCAGTGCGAGCCGTTCAAGGACTTCCGCGACACCGTCGAGTCCGGCGTGCTGGTCTGGGCCGACGACGCCGACGGCCTCGCCAAGGCCACCGGCCTGCCCCCCGGCGCCCTCGCCGCCGAGCTGGAGACCGCCGCCGCCGTCGCGAGGGGCGAGCGCACCGACGAGCACGGCCGCACCAACTGGGAGCGCCCGCTCGCCGCGCCGTACGCGGCCGTCCGGGTCGTCCCCGCCCTGTTCCACACGCAGGGCGGCCTGATCGTCAACGAGGACGCCGCCGTCGTCGACCGCGACGACCGTCCCGTCCCCGGCCTGTACGCGGCGGGCGGCGCGGCGGCCGGGATCTCCGGCCACGGCGCCGACGGCTACCTGCCCGGCAACGGCCTGCTGCCCGCCTTCGGGCTCGCCTACCTGGCGGCCGGCGACGTCGCCCGCCGCCGCACCCCCTGACCACCCCACGACATTAAGGAGATTTCATGGCAACGACCGAGCTGCTGCTCAAGAACGTGAGGGTGGTCCGCCCCGACGCCCCCGAGGGCGCCGAGCCCGAGCGCCTCGACATCGCCGTCAACGACGGCACCATCGTCCGCCTTGCGCCCGACCTCCCCGAGGACGACGCCGCGACGGTGGTCGACGGCGGCGGCAAGCTGGCGTTCCCCGGCGTCGTCGACGCCCACCAGCACTGGGGCATCTACAACGAGCTGGCCACCGACACCCGTTCGGAGAGCCGCGCCAGCGCGCAGGGCGGAGTCACCACGTCGCTGACCTACATGCGTACGGGCCAGTACTACCTGAACAAGGGCGGCCCGTACCGCGAGTTCTTCCCCGAGGTGCTGAGCGCGGCCAGCGGCAACGCCTACGTCGACTACGCGTTCCACCTTGCGCCGATGATGGCCGAGCACATCGAGGAGATCCCGTACCTCGTCGAGGAGCACGGCGTCACCTCGTTCAAGATCTTCATGTTCTACGGCAGCCACGGGCTGCACGGCAGGTCCACCAGCCAGAGCGACTTCCTGATGACGCCGCCGGACGAGCGGTACGACATCGCGCACTTCGAGTTCGTCATGCGCGGGATCCAGAAGGCCCGCGAGCAGCTGTCCGACTACGCCGACCACATCTCGCTGTCGCTGCACTGCGAGACCGCCGAGATCATGACGGCGTACACCAAAATGGTCGAGCAGGAGGGCAAGCTGACAGGGCTGCGCGCCTACAGCGCGTCGCGTCCGCCGCACTCGGAGGGCCTCGCCGTCACCATCGCGTCCTACCTGGCGCACGAGACGGGCCTGCCCAACATCAACCTGCTGCACCTGTCGTCGGAGAAGGCGCTGTCGGCCGCGCTGACCATGGCGTCGGCGTTCCCGCACATCGACTTCCGCCGCGAGGTCACCATCGGGCACCTGCTCGCCGACGTCGACACCGCGCACGGCCTGGGCGGCAAGGTCAACCCGCCGCTGCGCGAGCGCGAGGACGTCGAGGCGCTGTGGCGGCACGTCCTGGCCGGCGAGGTCGACTGGATCGTCAGCGACCACGCCTGCTGCCGCGACGAGATGAAGTTCGGCGCCGACCGCGACGACATCTTCCTGGCCAAGTCCGGGTTCGGCGGCGCCGAGTACCTGCTGCCGGGCCTGGTCGGCGAGGGCCTCAAGCGCGGCCTTCCGCTCCAGCGCGTCGCGCAGCTGACGTCCTGGAACCCGGCCCGCCGCTACGGCCTGCTCACCAAGGGCACGATCGCCGAGGGCTACGACGCCGACATCGCGCTGATCGACCCGGACGTGTCCTGGACGGTCCGCGCCGCCGACTCCGAGTCCACGCAGGAGTACACGCCGTTCGAGGGCTTCCCGATGACCGCGAGGGTCACCGACACCTTCGTGCGCGGCAACCACGTGTACTCGGACGGGAAGGTGCTCGGCGACCCGGTCGGCAAGTACCTGCGCCGCGGCCGCTGACGGCTCCTAGGATCATCGGGTGACCAACGAGACCGCGGAACGGCAGTCCTCCGGCACCGAGGTGGCCGGGCGGGTCGCCGACGTGCTGCTGCTGTTCGCCGGGGGCCCGCAGTACCTCGGTGTCAGCGCGATCAGCCGCGAGCTCGGCATCTCCAAGGCCGTCGTGCACCGCATCCTGCGGTCGCTGGTGTCGCGGGAGATGCTGGAGACCGACCCCGGCGGGTACCGGCTCGGGCCCGCCGCCGTCGCGCTCGGGGTCAGCGCGCTGCGCCGGTTCAACGTCCGCAACGCCGCCGCGCCGGTGCTGCGCCGGCTGCGCGACGCGACCGGCGAGACGACGACGCTGTCCGGGCTGGTCGCCGACGAGCGGGTCTACCTCGACCAGTTCGAGAGCCCGCACGAGGTGAAGATGACCGTCGAGGTCGGCCGCCGGTTCCCGCTGCACGCGGGCTCCTCGGGCAAGGTGATCCTCGCGTTCCTGCCCGAGGAGCGCCGCGAGGCGCTGCTGGCGCGCCCGCTGGCAGCGCTGACGCCCGGCACCGTCACCGACGTGGCGGCGCTGCGCGTCCAGCTCGCCGAGGCCGCCCGCGAGGGCGTCGGCGTCTCGCTCGGCGAGCGGCAGGCCGACGCGGGGTCGGTCGCCGCGCCGCTGTTCGGCCCGGACGGCGAGGTGCACGGCTCGATCAGCGTCTGCGGGCCCCGGCACCGCTTCACCCCGGAGGCGGTCGAGCGGTACCGGGTGCTCGTCCGCGACGCCGCCGAGGAGGCCACCCGGAACTGGACGACGCAGCGCTGACCGTCCGGTAGCGGGTCGTGAGGCGCCGCTCGTCGTCCGCCCGGCCACGTCGGGTGCAGCACTCCGCTCCAGGCGGGCTACCCTGCCGCGCTCGACGCGCTCTGCTTCGTCCTCGCGTACAAACCGCGATCGTCCGGTTTGTCGGCCCTGGTCATTAGCGCCGGCGGGGGCTTCTGCAAGGATCGTCTGCCATGAGCCTTCTCGAGACCCTGGCCGGTAAGGGACTGCGGCGCGAGCCGCCGACGCGGGACGAGGCGCTGGCGGTGCTGGCGACGTCCGACGACGACATCCTCGACGTGGTGGCCGCCGCCGGCCGCGTGCGCCGCCACTGGTTCGGCCGCCGGGTCAAGCTGAACTACCTGGTCAACCTGAAGTCCGGACTGTGCCCGGAGGACTGCTCGTACTGCTCGCAGCGGCTCGGCTCCGAGGCCGACGTCCTCAAGTACACCTGGCTGAAGCCCGCGGAGGCCGCCGACGCCGCCGCGGCCGGGATGGCGGCGGGCGCCAAGCGCGTCTGCCTGGTCGCCAGCGGCCGGGGCCCCACCGACCGGGACGTCGAGCGCGTCGCCGACACCATCGCCGCGATCAAGGAGCGCGGCGACGTGGAGATCTGCGCCTGCCTCGGCCTGCTCCGCGACGGCCAGGGCGAGCGGCTCGCCGAGGCCGGCGCGCACGCCTACAACCACAACCTCAACACCTCCGAGGGCGTCTACGCCGACATCTGCTCCACGCACGACTTCAGCGACCGCCAGGACACCGTCCAGAAGTCGAAGGACGCGGGCCTGTCCCCGTGCTCCGGGCTGATCGCCGGCATGGGGGAGACCGACGAGGACCTCGTCGACGTCGCGTTCGCCCTCCGCGACCTCGGTGTCGACTCCGTCCCCGTCAACTTCCTCATCCCGTTCGACGGCACTCCGCTCGCCGAGCGGTGGACGCTGACCCCGCAGCGCTGCCTGCGCATCCTGGCGATGGTCCGGTTCGTCAACCCCGACGTGGAGGTCCGGCTCGCCGGCGGCCGCGAGATCCACCTGCGCAGCCTGCAGCCGCTCGCCCTGCAGATCGTCAACTCGATCTTCCTGGGCGACTACCTGACGAGCGAGGGCCAGGCCGGCAAGGCGGACCTGGAGATGATCGAGGACCTGGGCTTCGAGGTGGAGGGCGCCGACACGCCCAGCATGCCGGAGCACCGCCGCGCCGAGACGGTGTCCGTCCGGCGCCGCGGCGCGGGCACGGCGCTGCCGCCGAACGCCTGACCCCCGGCCCGTCCGGGCGCGCCCGCCCCCCGTACCCGGGCGGGCGCCCCGGCGGCCGTCAGCCGGACTTGGCGATGATGTCGGCGATGCCGCGCTCGGCGAGGGCCGCGATCGTGAACGACGGGTTGGCGCCGCCGACGCTGCCCGGGATCATCGACCCGTCCAGCGCGTACAGGCCCTTGTAGCCCTTCACCCGCCCGTACAGGTCGGACGACCTGCCGAGCACGCAGCCGCCCAGCGGGTGCGCGGTCAGCGTCGCCGGCCACCGCACCGAGATCGGGATGGCCTCGGAGTTGGCGTGCATCACCTTGTCCACCCAGCCCGACGCCGACTTCGCCGCCGCGTCCGCCTTGCCCGCCCAGTCCGTCAGCTGCACCTTCTTGCTGGCCTTGTCGTAGACGAACGCGGCCCGGTTCTCCAGGTCGGCGGTCATCACCAGCGTCTGCACGATCGGCAGGCCCTGCGCCTCGATCAGCTGCCAGCTCTCCACCCGGATCGGCAGGTCGAACTCCCCGTCCACGAAGATCGTGGACGCGCTCGGCGACCCCTGGCTCGGCCCGGCCGGGCCCGCGTAGCTGTAGCCCGCGTACTGGTCGCCGTTGTCCCCGAACCCCGCGCCCACCGAGGCGTCCAGGTCCGGCAGCGAGCCGGTCTCCCGCGCCGCGACGAGCAGCCGGTTGGTGTTGAGCGTCCCGGCGCACAGGAACAGCATGTCGCAGGTGTACTCGACGGTGTCGAGGGTCTTGCCAGTGGTGTCGAGGTGCCGGACCGCCAGCCGGTACCGGCCGTCCGTCCCGACGCCGATGGACTGCACTTCGCTCATCGTCTGGAACTGCACCTTGCCCGTGGCCTTCGCCGCCGGGATGTAGTTCACCGTCAGGCTGTTCTTGGCGCCGTCACTGCACCCGAAGTCGGTTTCCCCCGCGATGGCCGACGGCCGCACCGTCCCGGCCAGCTCCTTTCGGACGACGTCCCAGTTGAACATCGACATCAGCTTCTCGGAGGTGTATCCGGCCTTCGCGACGTGCTGGTCCCACACCCGCGAGTGCGTGAACGGCGCCGACCCGTAAACGTCGTCCGGCATCACGCTCGGCTTGAGGACCGACTGCGCCTTCGGATACCACTTCGACGTCATCTCCTGGTAGGTGATGCCGGCCGGGAACAGTTTCTCGAAGTACTTCTGCGGCGGCGCCACCGTCGCGCACGTGTAGACGAGGGACCCGCCGCCGAGCCCCGCCCCGCACCCGATGTTGAGGTTCTTCTCGTTCGAGACCTCCATGACCCCCGCGTACGGCGTCATCGGGAACGGAAGGACCATCGGCCAGTCCGCGTAGTTGCGGAACCAGAACATCTTCTCGTTGTAGTTCAGCTGGGAACCGAACACGGCCTTCTGCGGGTCGGTCGCCCATTCCTGGCCGCGTTCCAGGACGAGCGTGTCGACGCCCGCCTGCCCGAGCCGGCAGGCGCTGATCGACCCGCCGAACCCGGACCCGACCACGATCGCCTTGTAGTCCGTCCGCCCCTCCGCGGCCGCCGGACGCCCCAGCGCTCCGCCCAGCGCGACGGCCAGCCCGCTCCCCGCGGACACCTGCAGAAACGATCGGCGACTGAGCGTGCTCATGGGGCGACCTCCGGCCTCGGGGTGGTTGCCGGAAACTGTCGCCCACCCCTGCGGCCCGTGGAATGAAGCTTGTGACCAACTTCACGGCGCGCCTTTGTCAACGGACTGACAGAACGGAAATCCGTTGCGCCCAAACCCGCAGGATCGGCAGCATGCGGGGATGGTCCCGCCCCGCGACGCCGCACCCGCCGCGCCGCCGCCCGCCGCCGGTGAACGCCTGCCCTGGACGGCCGTCCCCGCCGCCCTGCGCGCCGCCGTCGAGGACGCGCTCGGCGGACGCGTCGCCGAGGCGGCCACCCAGCACGGCGGGTTCTCTCCGGGCGTGGCCGCCCGCCTGCGGCTCGCCGACGGCCGCCGCGCCTTCGTCAAGGCGGTCGGCCCGCACCCCAACCCCGACAGCCCGGACATCCACCGATCGGAGGCGTCCATCGCCGCCGCGCTGCCCGCCCACGCGCCCACGCCCGCGTTCCTCGGGTCGTTCGACCGCGACGGCTGGGTGGTCCTGCTGTTCGAGGACGTGGACGGCGCGCCCCCGGCACAGCCCTGGATTCGCGCGGAACTGGACCCGTCCTGGCCGCCGTGGACGACCTGGCCCGCAGCTTGACGCCCGCCCCCGCCCGCGCCCCGTCCGCCGAGACCCGCTTCGCCGACGCGTTCCGCGGTTGGCGCCTCCTCGCCGACGCCCACCGCCGGGGCGAGGACGACCTGACCGGCCTCGACCCGTGGGCCGCCCGGTGCCTGTCGCGATTGGCGGCCCGGGAGCCCGCCTGGCCCGCCGCCGTCCACGGCACCACCCTGGCCCACGCCGACCTGCGCGCCGACAACCTCCTCCTCACCCACGACCGCGTGGTCGTCGTCGACTGGCCCTGGGCGTGCACGGCCGCGCCCTGGTTCGACCTGCTCCTGTTCCTCCCCAGCGTGCGCATGCAGGGCGGCCCGCCCTGCGAACCGCTCTTCGCCGCGCACCCCCTCGCCCGGGACGCAGACCCCGACGCGGTGACGACCGCCCTCGTTGCCTGGGCGGGCTTCCTCATCCGGCAGGGCCGCCAACCAGCACCGCCCGGCCTGCCCACCCTCCGCGACTTCCAGACCGCCCAGGGCGTCGCCGCCCTCGAATGGCTGAGAACCCGCACGCGCTGGCAGTAGCACGCCGATGAGCGACGACCCGGTCGTGCTCATCCACGGCCGGGCCCTGCTGGAGGGAAGCCCGGACATCGCGGTCGCGCACAGCGACCTGCGGGGTCAGCCCTGCGGCCTGCCGCCTCGGACCGGGAACTCGGCCCACACGGTGGTGCCGGCGCCTTCCGGGCGGTACCCCCACCGCGACGCGAGCGCCCCGACGATGTGGAGTCCCCGGCCGCTCTCACCCTCCGGCACCGTCCGCACCACCGGCCGCGCGCCGTTCGCGCCATCGTCGGTCACCTCGGCGCGCAGTACGCCCCGTCCGGCCCACAGCGAGATCGTGAACTTCCCGCCCTTGCCGGACGCGGTGTGCCGGATCCCGTTTGCGGCGAGCTCGTCCACCACCAGCGCCATGTCCGCCAGCAGTTCGTCACCGGGCGCGACGTACCCGGGAACGAACGTATCCCGCAGAAAAAGCCGAACATAAGGGACGGAACGCTCAATTCCTGGAAGCGTGAGCGCCCCCAGAAGCTCCATGGCGTTCTCCTGTGCCGTCCACACGTCCCGAGCCTCGCCGGATGTCATCGCGCCCTTCCTCTCTTCGATACCGGCAAGGGTCATGGTCTCCTGGCCATCTCAACAACAGGCTTCTAGGAGATGAGGTGTATTCCTCCGGCCGCCCGCAGGAAAGGTGAACTTGCGAAGAACGAATATTTCTAACTTCTCGCTGGAGGGAGGCGATCAAGTACGGAGTGTGACAACGTGCGGCTCATGGGATACGACCGGCAGACCTACCGCCGCCGGAAGATCGGCGACTCGCTGCGCATGTTCCGCGAAAGCCTCGGCCTGACGCAGAAGGCCGCGTGCCGGCTCCTCGACCGCTCGCAGGCGTCGCTCAGCGCCTATGAGAACGGCCACCGTGCCATTCGCCCCCGCGATCTCAAACACATTCTGGACGTTTACGGCGTCACGGACGACCTCGTCCGCAGCCGCCTGCTCTCCCTCGCCGCCCAGGGCCGCCAGGACGGCTGGTGGCACGACTTCGACGAGCGCCTCGCCCCGGGCGTCGTCGACTTCGCCTCCCTCGAAGCCGACGCCTCAAGCGTTCGAATGTTCCAGCCTCTTCTGGTGCACGGACTCCTGCAGGAGGAGGACTATGCCCGCGCGGTGATCGCAGACTCGGGAAGCGCGCTTCGCAGCTCACGCGATATCGATACGGAGATCAGCTTCAGGCTCCACCGTCAGCGTCTTCACGATCAAGAGCGCCCACCGAAGATGTCGGTCGTACTCGGCGAACCGGCACTCCGGCAAGCCATGGGCGGTGCCGCGGTGATGCGTCGCCAACTGCGCAAGCTGGTGGTCATGAGTGAGTGGCCGCACATCGACCTGCAAATCCTTCCATTCTCCGCCGGTGCGCATCCAGGGGGCGACGGACCTTTTACTATCCTTGGCGTCGGGTCCGCTGGCCTGTTCGAGGTCGTCGCGATCGACAGTCTCACCAGGAGTTGGTACGTGGACGAGCCGTCGGACGTGGACCACTACTGTGAGTCGTTCGAGAGACTTCGGGAGATCGCGCTGTCGGAAATCGATTCCCGGGCGTTCATCGAGCGGATATTGTCCGAACTATGAACGAGCGGAACCTCTCAGCGGCACGGTGGCGGACCAGTAGTTACAGCTCGGGGCAGGGAACTCAGTGCGTCGAGGTCGCAAGCTTGCACCAGCACATCGGCGCGCGGGACTCGAAAGATCCGGCCGGGCCGGTGCTTGCGTTCGCGTTGGGGGAGTGGGCGGCGTTCCTCGGGGACGTGAAGCGCGGCGTGTACGACGGCTGAGTGGCTATCGGCTGCCCCGCGCAGTTTCCGCTGGCCGCCGGTCAGGGCTGCGGGTTGCGGACGGATCCGGCGATCGTCGTGGTGACGATCCTGCGGACGGCCTCGGCGTCCGGCGGGGGACCGGTCCGGTCGGCGAAGAGCAGGTGCCCGGCGCCGATCAGCATGGGGGCCAGCGCGTCGAGGTCGGCGTCGGCGGCGATGCGGCCGAGGTCGCGTTCGGCGGCGAGGTAGGACGTGATCATGGCCGTCGCCTCGGACAGCAGCGGGACGCCGGTCGGCCTTGTCGCGCGGAGCCGGGCGCGCAGCTCGTCCCGCGAGGTGATGAGGGCGACGACGGCCACCGCGACCGTGCCGAACACCTCGGTCAGGGCGTCGGCGAGGTTGCCGGTGACGGTGCCGGTCCCGGCGGACTCGTCGAGGGCGGCGCGCTGGGCGTCGATCCCGGCGATGCGGTCCTGCACGAGTTCGGTGAGGAACGTGTCGAAGTCGCTGAAGTGCCGGTGCAGGACCCCCTTGGCGCAGCGCGCCTCGTCGGTGACGGCCCGGCTGGTCAGCGCGTTCGGCCCGTCCCTCAGCAGGACGCGCTCGGCGGCGTCGAACAGCTGCCGGCGCGCGTCGCGCAGCGCCACCCCGGTCGGCACGGTGCACCTCTCCTTCCGCTCGCCCGTTGACATAGTGGGCGAGCGCCCATTTATAGTGGGCAGATGACCACTATACCGCCGGAGCGGGCCCCGGCCCCTCACCAGCACCGGAAGGTCGCCGAATCCTTCGGCGCCGATACCGAGCGCTACGACCGCACCCGCCCGCCCTACCCCGGCGCCCTCATCGAACGGATCGTCGAGGGCAGCCCCGGACGCGACGTCCTCGACATCGGCTGCGGCACCGGCATCGAGGCGCGGCAGTTCCAGGCGGCCGGGTGCCGGGTCCTCGGCGTGGAGCCCGACGCCCGGATGGCCGCGTTCGCGCGCGGCACCGGCGTCGAGGTGGAGGTGGCGACGATCGAGGAATGGGACCCGGCCGGCCGGACGTTCGACGCGGCCGTCGCCGGCACGGCCTGGCACTGGGTGGACCCGGTCGCCGGCGCCGCCAAAGCGGCGCAGGTGCTGCGCCCCGCCGGCCGCCTGGCCGTCTTCTGGCACGCGTTCGAGTTGCCGGCCGAGGTCACCGAGGCCTTCGCCGCGGTCTACCGGCGCGTGGCACCGGACTCGCCGTTCAACATGCAGGCGGCGCGACCGGGCGGAGACCCCTACGGCGCCATCCTCGACAAGGCCGCCGACGGCATGGAGGAGACCGGCGCCTTCGCCGCCCCTGACCGGTGGCGCTTCGAATGGGAGCGCACCTACACCCGCGACGAGTGGCTCGACCAGATGCCCACGCAGGGCCCCCTCACCTGGCTGCAGCCGGAGCAGGTGGCGGAGGTACTGGACAGCGTCGGGTCTGCGATCGACGCGCTGGGCGGTTCGTTCACCATGCCCTACGCCACCGTCGCCCTCACCGCCACCCGTCGCCCGCCCGAATAAACGGCTTGCGCCGGCATGCCATGCTGGCACCCGTGATCACGAGAATCGAGTCACCCGCCCGCCGGTGAGCGAGCGCACCGAGCCGGGAGCGCTCGGAGACCAGAGCAGCCTGTACGACCACGCCCTCCGCCTGCACCGGCCGACCCCGGAGGCGCCCCTCCCTCGCGACGGCATGCCGTACCCCGACGAGGACCGCCACAGGCGGAGAGGACCCCGGGAGTCCCCGGTCGATCGCCGCCGACGCGGCATGGCGGCGGCCGCGATCCTCGACGCCTACTTCGCGCGGCCGGACGCCCATCCTGACGACCTGGTCTGGGCTTTCCACGAGGTGGACGTCCCGATCCACCGCAACGAGCACATCACCGCAGCCGCCCTGCGCGCCGAGGCGGAGGGCGTCCGGCGGACCGGGCGATGGCTGGTCCGGCACAGCCCTGACCGCTGCTCGGTGCTGATCGGTCTGGCGTTGCTGGCGACCGGCGGGGCGGAGGAGGACGTCCAGCTCGTCCGCACCATCGGGCTGCTCTCCGACACCTTCGGAGCACTCACCGCCGATGCGCTCGAACGGAGAAGCGATGGCGCCGCCGCCCTCCTCTGGCTCGCCGAACGCGTCGGCGGCTGGGGCCGCGTGTACGTCGTCAAGGCGCTCTGTCGCAGAGGTGGGGACGAGGCCCGATCGTGGCTGCTGAGACGAGCGTGCGACGGCGACCTCCTGAACGGATGCTTCGCGGGCCTGGTCGCCACCGCCGCCCATCTCCACGAAGCGATCACCTGTGACGCCCCTGACGACGAGGACGCACATGTCGGGCATCTCGCTCGCCAGAAGCCGTCCTGGACGCGCTACGTGCGCGCAGCGCACATCGCCGACCATCTCGCCCAGAGCGAGCCCGGCCGCTTCGGCCTGACGCCCGAGCGGCGCGACGACCTCCTCGGGCGCTATCTGGACGTGCTTCGCCACCCGGAATGGTCCGCGGCGGCGCGAGCCGCGGTGGACCCGGAGCATGCGGGCGCCCACGGGCGTGGTGATAGTCACATTGGTGGTTAGTCAATAGTTTGACTAGGAAGGTCGGCGCTATCTTCGGATCATGTCGTTGCGTCACGCGGTGATGGCCGCGCTGCTGGAGGGCGAGGCGTCCGGGTACGACCTGGCCAAGGGGTTCGACGCGTCGGTGGCCAACTTCTGGATGGCCACGCCGCAGCAGCTGTACCGGGAGCTCGACCGGATGCGCGAGGCCGGCCTGGTCGAGGCGCGGGTCGTCCAGCAGGAGCGGCGGCCGAACAAGCGGCTGTTCTCGCTGACCGAGGCGGGCCGGCGGGAGCTGCGGAAGTTCACCGCGAAGCCGCCGCGTCCGGGGGCGATCCGCGACGAGATGATGGTCATGGTGCAGGCCGTCGACGCGGGGGACGCGGAGGGCGTGCGGGCCGCGGTGGAGGAGCGGGTCGAGTGGGCGCGGGCGAAGATCGCCCGGTTCGAGCGGCTGCAGGTGAGGCTGCTGGACGGCCGCACCGAGGAGGAGTTCCTCGCGAACGCCGAGCGCGTCGGCCCCTACCTGACGCTGATGCGGGGGCTGGCGTTCGAGCGCGAGAACGAGCGGTGGGGCGAGTGGGCGCTGACCGTGCTGAGGCAGCGGGTCGGCTGATGGGGTACCTCCGGTACGTCGCGGTGGGGGACAGTCAGACGGAAGGGCTGAACGACGGCGACGAGCTGCGCGGCTTCCGGGGATGGGCCGACCGGCTGGCCGAGCTGCTCGCGGCGGGGGAGCCGGGCTTCCGCTACGCCAACCTCGCGGTGCGCGGGCGGATCGCCGCGCGGGTGCGGGCGGAGCAGACCGAGGCCGCGCTCGCCCTCGAACCGGACCTGGTGACGGTCATGGCAGGCATGAACGACCTGGTCCGACCGGGATTCGACGCGGGCGCCGTGACCGCGGAGCTGGAGGCGATGCTGTCGGCGTTCACCGCGTCCGGCGCGCGGGTGGTCACCTTCACCTTCCCCGACGTCGCGCGGATCGCGCCGCTGGTGCGGCATCTGCGGCCGAAGGTGATCGACTTCAACCGGCGCATCCGGGAGGCGGCCGGCCGCCATGGCGCCGTCGTGGTGGACACCTTCCCGCATCCGGTGACGACCGATCCGCGGCTGTGGAGCGCCGACCGCATCCACGCGAGCCCGCTCGGGCATGCGCGCATCGCGGCGGCCGCCGCCCACGCGCTCGGCCTGCCCGGCGCCGACGCGTCCTGGGCCGACCCGCTGCCGCTACTACGGCCCGTCCCGCCGTGGCGCCGGGCCGCGGCCGAGGCGGCGTGGGCGGCCGGGTTCATGGGGCCGTGGGCCGTGCGCCGGCTGCGGGGACGCTCGTCGGGGGACGGCCGCACCGCGAAGAGACCGCAGTTGGGGCCGGTCGTCCGGCCGTGAGGTCAGTCCTCCGGGCCGTCGGGCAGGCCGAGCATCCGCTCGAGGAGCGTGTGCAGGTAGGTGCGGAAGCGCTCCAGCTCGTCCGGTGAGATCCTGCGGTAGGGCCCGTCGGTCTCGGACGTGTCCTCGGCGGCCTGCTCGCGGCGCGCGCCGAGGGCGCGCTGGCTGAGGAAGCCCGAGATCATCCAGGGGATCGTCCAGATCGTCAGGTCGAGGTCGACGCCGGCGGGGACCGCCGCGCGCAGCGCCTCGACGATCCCGCCGAGCCGCGGGCGGACGTACTGCTCCTCCAGGTCGGCGGTGTCGGCGGCGTCGCCGGTCCGGCGGTGCAGCCACAGCCCGAGGTACTCGGGGTGCGCGGCGTAGAAGTCGAGGTACTCGTCCAGCAGCCGCTCGACGCCCTGCCGGGTGGGCGTGAAACCGCCGGCCGCGCCGCCGACGGCCTCCTTCTCGGCGTCGCTGGCGCGCCGCATCACCTCCCGGTACAGGTCGGTCTTGCCGCCGGTGAGGCGGTTGACGGTGCCGGTGTCGACGCCGGCCGCGTCGGCGATCAGCCGCGGGGAGGTCCCGTCGAACCCCAGCTCGGCGAACAGCCGGGTGGCGGCGTCGATGATCCGGTGCAGGTCGTCGGCGTCGGCGCTCATACTCCCGACATTAGCCACGCAGGGTAGCGAGCCGTGTCCGGATAGGTCATGGACGTGCCAAATCGGGCACCGCGCTCAGCCCTCGTGCAGGCCGCGCTCAGCCCTCGTAGGCGTTGACGAACCGGCCGAGGAGGCGGGCGAACTCGGCGCGCTCGGCGTCGGTCCAGTCGCGCATGGCCTTGGCGAAGTGCTCCTGCCGGGTGCGGCGGGTCGCCTCCACGACCGACCGGCCCGCCGGGGTCAGCTCCAGGTGGATGCGGCGGCCGTCCTCCTGGGACGCGACGCGGCGCACGTACCCGGACTTGACGGCCTCGGCGACGACGCGGCTGCCGCGCGAGGCGTCGACGCCGAGGCGGGCGGCGACGAGGCCGACGCTCATCTCCTGGCCGGGGCCGTCGGGGCCCTCGTCGACGACGTCGACGACGTGCAGGATCTGCACGTCGACGGGCAGGTTGTGGTCCCGGATCGCCGCCCTGCCGAGCCGCTGCCGGGACATGCCGCGGCGCAGCTTGACCATGTTCCGCTCGACGGCGTCCAGTGCCTCGTCGGTCATGCCGACCAGTCTAGTTGGGTTGCGGCACTCACATACGTGTGCTTAGCATTTAAATGCTTTCAGCATATGAATGAGAGGTGCACATGACGGTCACCCGAGAGGCTCCGGCGGGCATGAGCCACCGGAACCGGGTCCTGGTGTTCGGCGGGCTGATGCTCGCCGGCCTGATGTCCTCGCTGGACGCGACGGTCCTCGGCACCGCGCTGCCGACGATCGTCGGCGACCTCGGCGGGCTGGACCGGCTCGCCTGGGTCTCCACCGCGTACGTGCTGGCGACCAGCGTCACCGTCCCTCTGTCGGGACGGCTCGGCGACCTGTTCGGCCGCAGGCCGGTCTTCCTCACCGGGCTGATCGGCTTCCTGGCGGGCTCGGCGGCGTGCGGGGCGGCGCCGTCGATGGACGCGCTGATCGCGTTCCGCGTCGTCCAGGGAGCGGCGGCCGGCTGTCTGATGAGCTCGATGTTCGCGCTGACCGGGGAGCTGTTCGAACCCCGCGAGCGGGCGCGCTACCAGGGCTGTTCTGCGCTGGTCTTCGCCGTATCCAGCATTGCGGGGCCGCTGGTCGGCGGGTTCCTCACCGACCACGCGTCCTGGCGCTGGGTGTTCTACGTCAACCTGCCGCTGGGGCTGGCCGCCACCGCGACGACCGTGGCGTTCCTGCGGCTGCCGAAGCCGGACCGGCGGCCGCGGATCGACTACGCCGGCATCGTGCTGCTCGGCGCCGCGGTCACCTGCTTCACCCTGCTCACCAGCTGGGCCGGGACCCGGTACGCGTGGGACTCGGCCGAGATCCTCGCGCTCGCCGCCGGATCGGCGGTGCTGCTCGCCGCCTGGGTGCTCGCCGAGCGCCGCGCCGCCGAGGCGATCATCCCGCCCCGGCTGTTCAGCGACCGGTCGTTCGCGGTGGCGTGCGTGGTCGCGGCTGTGGGCGGCGCGACCGGCTTCGGCCTCGCCACCTACCTGCCGATGTTCTTCCAGGTCGTCGGGGGAGTGGGGGCCACCGAATCGGGGCTGCTGCTCCTGCCGATGATGATCGGCCTGCTGGTGGCGTCGATGGGCGCCGGGCGGTACATCGCGCGCACCGGCCGCTACCACCGGCTGCCCGCCGCGAGCATGGCGGTCAGCGCGGTCGGGGTCGCCCTGCTCGCCACCATGGACACGGGCACCGGCCTCGTCACCGCCGGGGCCTACATGACCGTCCTCGGCTTCGGTGCCGGGCTGTCGCAGCAGGTCGTGATGCTGATCGCGCAGAACGCCGCGCCCCGCCGCGACCTCGGCGCGGCCAGCTCCGGGGTGTTCGCGTCCCGGATGCTCGGCACCGCCGCCGGCATGGCCGTGTTCGGCGCCATCGTCTCCAGCCGGTTCGCCGAGGAGATCGGACGGCGCGTCCCGGCGGGCGAGGTCCCCGCGTTCGGCGACGCCGTTCGGCCCGAGGTGCTCGGCACCCTCCCCGGACCGGTCCGGCACGGCGTCGCCGAGGCGTTCGCGCAGGCGTTCTCCGACCTGTTCCTTGCCGGGCTGCCGCTGCTCGCGGCCGGCCTGGCGGCGGCGTTGCTGCTGAAGCACGTCCCACTGGGCCCGCGCGAGTGACCGCCCCGCCCGTACCTGGCGGCTACCCGCCGAGGTCGGCGTCGCTGACCAGCAGCGCGACCTGCACCCGGTTGTTCAGCCCCAGCTTCGTCAGCAGCCGCGACACGTACGCCTTCACCGTCGCCACGCTGAGCGACAGCTCCCTGCCGATCTCGCTGTTGGTCTTGCCCTGCCCGACCCGGACCGCGACGGCCCGCTCCCCCTCGCTGAGCCGCTCCAGCAGCTCCCGCGCGCGGGCCTTGCGCGGGTCGGCGCCGGCGTCGGCGACGAACGACATCATCTTGCGCAGCACCGCCGGCGACAGCATCGGCTCCCCGGCCGCGACCTGCCGGATCGCCTGGATGATCTCCGGCGGCGGGGTGTGCTTGAGCAGGAACCCGCTCGCGCCCGCCCGCATCGCGCGCAGGATGTGGTCGTCGGTGTCGAACGTGGTCAGCAGGATGATCTCCGGCGGGTCGCGGCGCGCGCACAGCAGCTCGGTCGCGGCCAGCCCGTCCATCCGCGGCATCCGGATGTCCATCAGCACCACGTCCGGGCGGTGCTCGTTGACCGCGGGCACCGCCTCGGCGCCGTCCGCGGCGTCCCCGACCACCCGCAGGTCGTCCGCGCCCGCCAGCATCATCGACAACCCCGACCGGACGAGCGCGTCATCGTCCACTATCAGCACGCGGATGGGCGGTGAGTCCATCCCCCAACCCTAGAGCCGCCGGACGCCGGTCACCGCCGCCGGACGCGGCGGCCGCTGACCTCCTGGGCCGTCAGGCTGAACCACGCGTCCCGCTCCCCGCCCGGCCACGGGTCGACCTGCACGGCGTGCGCCTTCTCCTCGTCCTCCATGGGATGGGCGCCGCCGCGCAGCAGCACGCTCCACCCCTCCTGGGTGCGCTCCTCGATCCGGTCGACCTCGAACGCGGCCCGGACCTGCCCGCCCGGGACGGCCGTCAGCAGGCTGCGGGTCAGCCGGCCCTCCAGCGAGGTGCGGAACACCACCGACCCGTCGTCGACGGTGTAGTTCACCGGGACGACCGTCGGCCCCTCGCCGTCGTCGAAGGCGACCCTGCCGATGCCGCCGGGCGCGATGAGCCGCAGGCACTCTTCCCGGTCGAGCTCTTCCAGGACGGGGTGTGCGGAGTCAGATGCCATGTCCTCGGCCATGCCCGCAAGTCCCGCCGCCATGCGTCCCGCCCGGACGCCGCCCGGCAGGTCAGCCGGGAAGCGGCAACCGGGCGTGCAGCCGGAACCCGCCGTCCCCGGTCCGGCCGTGCTCCAGCGTGCCGCCGAGGAGCGCGACCCGCTCGCCGAGGCCCACCAGGCCCGCCCCGGCGCCCGGCAGCACCGGGGTCGGTAGGCCCGGCGGGACCGGGTTGACGACCTCGATGGTCAGCGCCGTCCCGTCCGGCGCGTCGAGCGTCACCCGGACCCGCGCGCCGGGCGCGTGCTTGCGGGCGTTGGTCAGCCCCTCCTGGACGATCCGGTAGGCGTGCCGGCCGACCCGGACCGGGACCTTCGCCGGGTCCGGCACCCGGTCGTCCAGGACCACCCGCGCCCCGGCGGCGGACGACTCGCGCACCAGGTCCGGCACGTCGGCGAGCGCGGGCTGCGGGCGGTCGGCCTCCGCGCCGCCGGGATCGCCGCGCAGCACCCCGATCACCTCGCGCAGGTCCTCCATCGCCTCGTAGGCGCTCTGCCGGATGATCCCGGCGGCGGCGCGCTGGTCGGCGGGCGCGTCCGGGCGGAACTCCAGCGCCCCGGCGTGCACCGCCAGCAGCGAGATGCGGTGCGCGAGGACGTCGTGCATCTCCCGGGCGATCCGCTCGCGCTCCAGCAGCCGCGCCTCCTCGACCCGCAGCCGCTGCCCCTCCTCGGCGGCGCGCGCCCGGTCCTCCATCGACGCGATGAGCTGCCGCCGGGAGCGCACCAGCATCCCGGTCGTGATCAGCACCGCGTAGATCAGGCCGAAGATGACGGTGCCCTCGCGGAACTGGTCGCGGGGCGAGGTGATCCAGAAGAGCCCCACGATGAGGGCCATGTTGGCGCCGGCGATCGGCAGGAGCGTCCGCCAGGGGCGCAGCATCGCCAGCGAGTACATCGCGACGGCGGCCGTGCCCAGCGTGGACGTGGCCGTCCACTGAACGAACATCATCGTGACCGCGACGGCCACCGGGAAGCGGCGCCGGAACAGCAGCAGGAACACCAGGGACGCCGCGCCGACCGACAGGTCCAGCGGGACCACGATCCGCTGCCCGGGCGTGGGATCGTCCAGCGTCCCCTGAAGAAGCAGCAGGCCCAGCGCCGCAGCCCCCGCGGTGACGCCGAGGTCGCCGAGCCACTCCCGCCGCGAGCGCGGCAGGCCGAGCCGACCCGCGAGGCGGGGGAGGGCGGGGCCGGGATCCATGCCGTCAACGCTAGCGAGGCCGCGCCGGCCCCGGAGTGGCCCAGGGTCGGCGCGGGCATCGACTTTGGTCGACGGACGGACGGTCACCGGCGGCCCGGCAGGTGCCGGACGGCCAGCCCGGCGGTGACCAGCACGACGGCGGCGGCGACGAGGACGCCGATGTCGGCGCCGTGCACGAACGCGGCGGCGGCGGTGTCGCGCAGCGACGCGGCGGCCGGGGCCGCCAGCAGACAGCCGGTCCCGGTGGCGGCGCCGGTCGTCTCGCCCGCCGGGCCGTCC
>NZ_BAAAMR010000098.1:0-36805 GCF_039529375.1 Actinomadura napierensis | reverse complement strand
CTCCGCGCGCGCGCCCGCGCCCGCCGCGCCCGCTCGGCGTCGCCGGGCAGCGCGGGATGGGCGATGGCCTCGGCGATGTCGGCCCAGCCCGCGGCGCCGGGGCCGTCGTCCTGCGCGGCCCGCACGCAGGCGAGCTGCTCGGCGCACATCACCAGCGTGCTGAAGTCGAGCCCCTGCGTGCCGTCGCCGCACGCCGCGATCAGCGCCTCCGCGCCCTCCTCGGTGCGGCCCGCGTTGATCGTCGCGGTGGCCAGCGCCACGTGCGCCATGTGCGTCCACCACTCGCCCGACCCGGTGTCGCTGGCGACCGCCTCCTCGGCCGCCCGCAGCGCCCGGTCGTGGTCACCGGCCCAGCTGGCCGTCAGGCACTGCTGGATCAGCCCGTAGGCGAGCACCTCCGGGGAGCGCAGCTCGCGCCCGACGGCGGTGGCCTCGTCGGCGTCCGCGGCGGCCTCCGCCAGCCGGCCGCGCATCATCAGCACCCGCGACCGCCCGGCGAGCATGTAGCCGAGGATGAACGTCTGCCCGGTCGCCCGGGTGATCGCCACCAGCCGGTCGGCGTGCCGGATCGCGTGGTCGTACATGCCGAGGAACGTCTCGGCGAACAGCAGCCAGACCATGTAGTCCAGGCAGTCGGCGAAGTCGCCGTCGGACGCGGCGGAGAACCGCTGGTCGGCGGCCTCGGCGTAGGCGATCGCCTCCGCCACCTCGCCGCGCCCGTACGACACCATCGGACGCATCGCCGCGACCGCCGCGACCAGGCCCGGCCCCCACTGCGGCGCGCTCTCGGGGATCGTCTCCAGGACGGCGTGCGACCCGCGCGTGTCGATCCGCTGGATCCGGTCGGCGACCAGCCGGATCCGCAGCAGCACCGCCTCGGGCGTCTGCCGGTCGGTGATGCGGCGCAGCTCGTCCAGCACCAGCGCACGCGCCTCGTGGATGCGGCCGATCTGCCGGTCCATCACCGCGCACAGTTGCACCGTGCGGGCCCGCCGGACGGTGTCGTCCAGCGGCAGCAGGCCCAGCAGCGTGCGGGCCGTCTCGCGGCCCTCCTCGGCGTGCCCGCTGACCGCCTGCACGTGCGCGAGCTCCATCAGGAGCTGGATCCGGTCCGGGTAGGCGCCGGACGGGTCCGTGCCGTCCGGCATCAGGCCGAGCGCCGCCTCCAGCCAGTACCCGGCGGTGCCGGGCGCCTGGGGCGCGACGGCGCGGGCCGCCTCGACCAGCGTCCCGATCGCCGCGGGGTCGCCGAACCGGGCCGACCGCAGCACGTGGTGGGCGCGCACCGCCGCCGGGGCGCCGAGCTCGGCCAGCCGCGCCGCCACCCGCGAGTGCGCCGCGAACCGCCAGCCCGCCGCCGTCGAGGCGTAGGCGACGTGCCGCACCAGCGGATGCCGGAACCGGAACCGGCCGCCCGACGTCGGCCGGACCACGTCGTGCGCGGTCAGCGCGTCCAGCGCGGCGAGCGCGTCCTCCTGCGGCATCTCCGCGGCGACCGCCGCCAGCGCCGGCTCGAACACGTCCGCCGCGACGGCCGCGCCGCGCGCCATCAGCAGCGCCTCGGGCGGCAGCGCGCTCAGCTCCACCTGCAGGGCGGTCCGGACGGCGGGCGGCACCTCGGTCAGGTTCGCCACGCCCCGCTCCCAGTCCCGCCCCTCGATCCCGTCGGCGCCGAGGACGCGGTCGCCGTGCCGGCCCATCCGGGCCAGCGCCTCCAGGTAGAACGGGTTGCCGCCGCTGGCCTTGTACAGCGACTCGGCGCGGGCGCGGGGCACCTCCGGGCCGAGGAACTCCTCCACCTCCCCGCGGGTCAGCGACTCCACCGGGACCCGGGTGCCCACCAGCCCGGCCGCGTCCGCCAGCGCCGCCAGCCGCGGCGACGCCTGCGCGGGCCGGTAGGCGACCGCGACCAGCACGTTCGCGCGCGGCGGGTGCCGGACGAGGTGGTCCATCAGCTCGATCGTCGCGTCGTCGGCCCAGTGCAGGTCGTCCAGGATCAGCACCAGCCCGGACGGCGCCGCCAGCCGCTCCAGCAGGTGCCGGACGCTGCGGTGCAGCTGGTAGCGGGCGACCGGGTCGGCGGCCCCCTCGGCGGCGCCGACGCGCTGGGGTTCCCCGCCGGGGCCGGCGACGCGGTCGGCGAGCGCGGGGAAGATGGTGCCGAGCAGCCGCAGCGCGCCGGGCGACAGGTCGGGGGCGTCGTCTTCCAGCCGGTCGTCGAGCGCGTCGACCACGGCGCCGAACGGCATCTCCTGCTCGAACTCGGCGGCGCGGCCGGCCAGGTAGGGCAGCTTGCGGGCGGTCGCGCCGTCGGCGAGCTCGTTCAGCAGCCGGGTCTTGCCGGCGCCGGGCTCGCCGACCAGCGCCAGGAAGCCGTAGCCCGTGGCGGTCGCGTCCAGCGCGCGGTCCAGCGCGCCGAGCGCCTCGCGTCGCCCCACCAGCGGAGCACCGGCGTCGCTCATCGGATACCTCCGAGGAGACCCCCGCCTTCGGGCGAGGGAGGAATCGGGCCGTTGGGCGGCAGAGCGTTGATACCTCTGCGGCATTGACCGAATGGAAGACGACCGAGGAGTCGGCGTCGCGAGCCTGCGCCGAGTACACCCGCTCGGCGTTCACGTTCCGGGACGGTGAACTGAGACTGGCGAAAATGCCGGGCCCGCTGAAAATCGTGTGGTCGCGTCCATTGCCGGGGAGCGCGCAGCCGTCCACCGTGACCGTCAGCAGGGACGCGGCCGGGCGGTGGTTCTGCTCGATCCTCTGCGAGGACCGCATCGCCCGCCCGGCACCGGTCGACCGGGCGGTGGGCGTCGACGCCGGGCCCACCTCGCTGGTGGCCCTGTCGACGGGAGAGAAGGTCACCAATCCCCGGCATGAGCGCCGCGACCGCGAACGCCGCGAGAACCAAGTGGTCGTGATCGAGGACCTGAACGTCCGTGACAGGGTCGCCAACCGTTGCCCGGCGCGTGCGAAGTGCGGCGAGTGCGGTACTCGGCATGACCGGGATGTCAACGCCGCCCGCAACATCAGGGCCGCCGGGCCGGCGGTCTCGGCCTGTGGAGCCGGTGTCAGACCTCAACGGGAGTCCTCCCGGACGGGGCAGTCGGCTGCGAAGCAGGAAACCCAACCGGCGACGGTTGGAATCCCCCGCTTTCGGGCGGAGGAGCAGGCCAAGTCCACACCCCAACAGGAGGACACGCCGTGAGCATGCTTGTCGTCGTTGTGGTCCCCGGTCCTTCAAGCGGGTTTTACCTTATCGGGTCGAACGTCAATAAGAGCGGGGCAACACGCCTTGTGCGTCTATCAACCGCCGCCGCGCCCAGCATGTCAACCGCGGGTTGGTAAACCGTCCCACCCCCGTGACACCGTCCGGTCCCTCGCGTCCCGCCGCCGGGCGGGCCGGCTCAGCGGCCGAGGCGGGCGGCGGCTTCGGACCAGCGGGCGGTGTCGCCGGACGGCTCGTAGCGGCGCAGCGGCTGCGTCGCGGCGACCAGCGCGCGCGATTCGGCGAGGGTGCCGGCGAGGCCGTGCGCGCGGGCCTGGGTGAGGACGTTGCCAAGCGCCGTCGCCTCGACGGGACCGGCCACGACGGGCAGCCCGGCGGCGTCGGCGGTCAGCCGGCACAGCAGCTCGTTGCGGCTGCCGCCGCCGACCAGGTGGACCACGTCGATCTCCTGCCCGGACAGCCGGGACGCCTGCCGCAGCGTGGCGCGGTGCGCCAGGGCGAGGCTGTCCATGATGCAGCGGACGGTCTCGGCGTGCGTCGCGGGCTCGGGGAACCCGCGGCGGCGGCAGTGCGCGGCGATCCGCGCGGGCATGTCGCCCGGCGGCAGGAACTCGGGGTCGTCGGGGTCGATGAGGCTGCGCAGGCCCGGGACGTCCGCGGCCTCGGCGAGCAGCGCCGGCAGGTCCGGGTTCCCCCACGCGCGCATCGACTCCTGCAGCAGCCACAGGCCCATGACATTGCGCAGGTAGCGGACGGTGCCGTCCACGCCGCCCTCGTTGGTGAAGTTCGCCTTGCGGCTCGCCTCGGTCAGCACGGGTTCGCGCAGTTCGACGCCGACCAGCGACCAGGTGCCGCAGGAGATGTAGGCGAACCGGTCGGTGGTGGCGGGGACGGCGGCGACCGCGGACGCGGTGTCGTGCGACCCGACCGCCACGACCGGGAGCGTCACCGGGTGGCCGGTCTCCTCCGCGACGTCGGGGCGCAGCGTCCCGAGCATCTCGCCGGGCTCGCGGATCGGCGGCAGGACGCCGGCGGGCAGGCCCAGGCGCGCGAGCAGGTCCTGCGACCAGGCGCCGTCCCGCACGTCCAGCAGGCCGGTCGTGGACGCGTTGGTCCGCTCGGCGCCGACCGCGCCGGTCAGCCAGTGCGCGAGCAGGTCGGGGACCAGCAGCAGCGTGCGGGCGCGCGCCAGGTCGTCGGCGGCGAGCTGGTAGACGGTGTTGAACGGCAGGAACTGCAGGCCGGACGTCTGGTACAGCAGGTCGTCGCCGACCTCGGCGCGGATCCGGTCCATGACCCCGTCGGTGCGGGCGTCGCGGTAGTGGACGGGGTTGCCGATGAGCCTCCCGCCCGCGTCGAGGAGCCCGTAGTCGACGGCCCACGAGTCGATGCCGATCGACGCGAGTCCGGCGGGCGCGGCGCGCAACCCGTCCAGGACGTTGCCGTAAAGGCCCAGGATGTCCCAGTGCAGGGTGCCGTTGACGCGGACCGGGCGGTTCGGGAACCGCCGGACCTCCTCCAGCTCCAGCGTGCCGGGCCCGACCCGTCCGGCCATCACGCGCCCGCTGGACGCGCCGAGGTCCACGGCGGCGAAGGTCTCGGTCATTCGGCGATCACGACTTCCAGATTGCGGGGGCCGTGCACGCCCTCGACGCGCTTCAGCTCGATGTCGCTGGTCGCGGACGGCCCGGACACGAACGTCAGCGGGCATTGCGGGTCGAGCCGCTCCAGCGCCTCCGGCACGTCCGGCGCCACCTGGTCGGCGAGCACGATGATCAGGTGGTGGTCGGGCACGAGCGACAGCGCGCGCGGGCCCTGCGCCGGGCCGTGGTCCAGGACGATCGTCCCGGTCTCGGCGATCGCGGCGGCGCAGCCGGTGACCGCGCCCGCCAGCCCGTCGAGCGCCGCGACGTCCGGGCCGCGGACCAGGTCGCCGGTGACCCGCGACGTCCACTCCTCCGGCAGGCCCACCGGGACCCCGTAGACGCCCGGACGGGCGGCGAGGCGCTCGGCGACCATCGCGGCCAGCCCGGACGCCGGTACCCGCAGGACCGTCGCCCGGTAGTCGGCGACCCGCTCGGCGAACAGGTCGAGCACGCCGTCCTCGTGGTGGCGGCGCAGGTAGCCCCGGTCGATCGCGGCGTACCCGGCGGCGACGTCGGCGGCCGGGCGGGCGGGCATGATGCCGTCGATCCGGCGGAGGATCTCCTCGCGCGCGTTCACCGGTCCTCCTCCTTGCGTCCGCCGTCGGTCCGTTTCCACCAGGCGCGGAACGACTCGGGCGGCGGCGCGGGCGCGTCCCGCGTCTCGGTCCAGGCGCTCAGCGGCCCCGGCAGCCGCCGGATCCGGCCGCGCGGCGCGACGATGCGGCGGCTCGCGGACGCGGCGCGCTGCGCGAGCGCGAGGCGGGTGGGGGAGCGCAGCGTCCACCCGGCCGCCGTCATCGCCACCCGTTCGAGCGGATGGCGCGGGCCGCTCTCCACCGCGCGCGCACGCAGATGCACCAGCACCTCGGGGATGTCGATGGCGACCGGGCACGCCTCGAAGCACGCCCCGCACAGCGACGACGCGTACGGCAGCGACGCGTCCACCTCCGACCCGATGCCCCTGATCTGCGGCGACAGGATCGCGCCGATCGGGCCCGGGTAGGGCGAGCCGTAGGCGTGGCCGCCCGCGCGCTGGTAGACCGGGCACACGTTCAGGCACGCCGAGCAGCGGATGCAGCGCAGCGCCTGGCGGCCCACCTCGTCGGCGAGCGTGTCGGTGCGCCCGTTGTCCAGCAGGACCAGGTGGAACGTCTGGGGGCCGTCGCCGGGATGCACGCCCGTCCACGTGGAGGTGTAGGGGTTCATGCGTTCGGCGGTGGACGAGCGGGGCAGCAACTGGAGGAACACCTCCAGATCCCGCTGGCTCGGCACGAGCTTCTCGACGCCCATCACCGAGATCAGCGTCTCGGGCATGGTGAGGCACATCCGGCCGTTGCCCTCCGACTCCAGCACGACGAGCGTGCCGGTGTCGGCGACCGCGAAGTTCACCCCGGAGATCCCGACCTTCGCCGACAGGAACTTGGCGCGCAGGTGGCGGCGCGCCGCCTCCGCCAGCGCGGCGGGGGAGTCGGTCAGGCCCTCTGGCACGTCCTCCATCTCGCGCAGGAAGATGTCGCGGATGTCGGACCGGTTCCGGTGGATCGCCGGGACGAGGATGTGCGACGGCCGGTCGTGCCCGAGCTGGACGATCAGCTCCGCGAGGTCGGTCTCGTAGGCGGTGATGCCGTCCTCGGCGAGCGCCTCGTTCAGCCCGATCTCCTGCGTGGCCATCGACTTGACCTTGACGACCTCGGTCTCGCCGGTCGCCTTCACCAGGTCCGCGACGATCCGGTTGGCCTCCGCGGCGTCGCGCGCCCAGTGGACCGTCCCGCCCGCCTCGGTGACCTTCTCCTCCAGCTGCCTCAGGTAGTGCCCGAGGTTGGCGAGGACGTGGTCCTTGATCTGCTTGCCCGCCTCGCGCAGCGCGTCCCAGTCGTCCAGCTCGGCGACGGCGGCGGCGCGCTTGTCGCGGATCGTGGTGGTGGCGTGCGCGAGGTTGCCGCGCAGCCGGGTGTCGGCCACCGCGCGCCGCGCCGCGTCCGGGAACGACGGCATCCCGACATAGGTCGGCATCGCATCGGTGCTCATGACGGGTCCTCCTCGGTGGACGCGAGGATCTCGGCGAGGTGGACGGTCCGCACCCCCGCGCGGGTGCGCGTCAGCGCGCCCCCGATGTGCATCAGGCACGAGTTGTCGGCGGCGCACAGCGCCTCCGCCTTGGTCTCGCGGACGGCGGTCACCTTGTCCGCGCACATCGCGGCCGACACCTCGGAGTTCTTCAGCGCGAACGTCCCGCCGAACCCGCAGCACTCCCGCGCGTCCGGCAGGTCGACCAGGTCGATGCCGCGCACCTCGCGCAGCAGCCGCAGCGGCCGGTCGCCCACGTGCAGCATCCGCAGCGAGTGGCACGTCGGGTGGTAGGTGACGCGGTGCGGGAAGTACGCGCCGACGTCGGTGACGCCGAGGACGTCCACCAGGAACTCCGACAGCTCGTACACGCGGGACGCGACGCCGGCGGTGCGCGGCGCCAGCTTCGGGTGCCAGTCGCGGATCATCGCGCCGCACGACGCCGACGGCGTCACGATCGCGTCGTAGGGCTCGAACGTCTCGGCGAACCCCTTCACCATGTGCAGTGCCTGCGTGCGGTAACCGGTGTTGAGGTGCATCTGGCCGCAGCAAGTCTGCGACTCGGGGAACTCCACCTCGTGGCCGAGCCGCCGCAGCAGCCGCACCATCGCGCGCCCGGTCCCCGGGTACATCGTGTCGTTCACGCAGGTGAGGAACAGCGCGACCTTCATGCCTGAGTGATCTCCCGGTCTTCGGCGGCGGCCCGGCTGGACTCGCGGACCACCAGCTCCGGCTGGAACATGACCTGCTGGTGGGCGTGCCCGCGCGACTCGTCGCACTCCTCGAGCAGCAGCTCCGTCGCGATGCGGCCGAGCTGGTAGGTGGGCTGCCGCACCGAGCTCAGCGGGACGGCGGCCGCCGCGGTGAACTCGATGTCGTCGTACCCGATCAGCGCCACGTCAGCCGGCACCTTCACGCCGGCCTGCAGCAGCACCCGCAGCACCCCGAGCGCCAGCAGGTCGTTGGCGCAGAAGATCGCCTCGGGCAGCGGGTCGCCGGACTCCAGCAGCCGCCGCGCGGCCTCCTGCCCGGCGCGGGCGTTCATCGCGCCGACCGGCACCTCCCGCAGCACGTCGCGGCCGAGGCCCGCGTCGCGCAGCGCCCGCAGCGCGCGGCGCCGCCGGCCCGCGCACTGCCGCAGGCCGGGCGGGCCGGTGACGAAACCGAGCGTGCGGGCGCCGGCGTCGCGCAGGTGCCGCACCGCCAGCTCGCCGCCCGCGACGTCGTCGACGGCGACCGAGCACTGGTTGGCGCGCGGCGTCGGATGGTCCAGCAGCACCACGGGCACGCCGCGGTCGCGCAGCCCGTCGGCGCCGTCGCCCTCGTCGCCGACCGGGGTCAGCAGCACGCCGCGGACCCGCTGCTCGGCGAGCACCCGCAGGTTGCGCTGCTCGCGCTCGTCGGACTCGCCGGACGAGGAGAGGATCACCGCGTAGCCGCGCTCGCTGGCGACGTCCTCGACGCCGCGCGCGACGTCGGTGAAGAAGGGGTTCGCCAGGTCCAGCACCATCAGCCCGATCGTGCTGGAGTGCCCGGCGCGCAGCGTGGACGCCGACCCGTTGCGGACGAACCCGAGCTCCAGGATGGCCTGCTCGACGCGGGCGCGCGTCGCGGCCGCGACCCGCTCGGGCCGGTTGAGCACGTTGGAGACGGTGCCCGGCGAGACGCCGGCGTGCGAGGCGACCTGCTTGATGCCGACCGTGCCGGTGCCGGCGGGAGCGCCCGACGCGGTGCCGGTTCCGGGGCGCCCGGTGTCGTCTGTGCTCAATCTGTGCCCCCGGTCGCTCCGCTGGTGTGCCGCCGCTCACTTTGGGACATCGGATTAAAACGTGTCAACCCCGCTGTCGGAACCGCCGCGCCCAAACCCGGCTGTCCGGACCCGGACGGAGGAACTTCGCAAACTCGTCCGCACCCGGTGGCGCAAGGGTTTCCGCAGGGTCCCGGGCCCTCCCGGCCGAAGTTCCCTCTTGACGGGTGCTCCGGCTCACATCTAGCGTCCTCCGCAACATCCTGTTAAAACGTTTTTCATCCATCCGTCACAGACTCCCCGTCCGAGGAGGGTGGCCATGAGTGCACCCGGCAGGCCGACGCCGCCGACATTGGCACTGGTCAACGTGAGTAAGTCGTTCGGTGCCGTGCGTGCCCTGCAGGGCGTCACCCTCGAGCTGCACGCCGGCGAGGTGCACGCGCTCGCCGGTGAGAACGGCGCGGGCAAGTCCACCGTCGTAAAAACGTTCGCAGGCGTGCACCGCCCCGATGCCGGCGAGGTCCGCGTCGACGGCGAGCCCGTCGCGTTCAACGGCCCCGCCGACGCGCAGGCCGCCGGCGTCGCCGTCATCTACCAGGAGCCCACGCTGTTCCCGGACCTGTCGGTCGCGGAGAACATCTTCATGGGCCGCCAGCCGCGCGCCGCGCTCGGCCGCATCGACCGCCGCACCGTGCACGCCGAGACCGCGAAGCTGTTCGAGCGGCTCGGCGTCGCGCTCGACCCGGACCAGCCCGCCCGCGGGCTGTCCATCGCCGACCAGCAGGTCGTCGAGATCGCCAAGGCGATCTCCCGGGACGCGCGGGTGCTGATCATGGACGAGCCGACCGCGGCGCTCACCGGCCAGGAGGTCGCCCGGCTGTTCAACGTGACCCGCACGCTGCGCGAGCAGGGCTGCGCGATCCTGTTCATCTCGCACCGGCTGGAGGAGATCTTCGAGATCTGCCAGCGGGTCACCACCCTGCGCGACGGCACCTACATCGGCACCGACAGGGTCGAGGACATCACCGCCGACGACCTCGTCCGCCGCATGGTCGGCCGCGACCTGGACGCGCTCTACCCCAAGCAGGACGTGGCGCCCGGCGAGGTCGCGCTGAAGGTCAGCCGGCTGACCCGCGAGGGCGCCTTCACCGACATCTCCTTCCAGGTGCGGCGCGGCGAGATCGTCGCGCTGGCCGGGCTGGTCGGCGCGGGCCGCAGCGAGGTCGCCCGCGCGATCTTCGGGGTGGACCGCTGGGACGCCGGGGACGTGGAAGTGGCAGGGAAGAAGCTGCCCGCGGGCAGCCCCACCGCCGCGATGTCGGCCGGGCTCGCGCTCGTCCCCGAGGACCGCCGGCAGCAGGGCCTGGTGATGGACATGTCCATCGAGCGCAACATGGGCCTCACCCAGCTGCGGTCGCTGCGCAAGGAGACCGGGCGCGGCCCGCTCATCTCCCGGAAGGTCGAGCGCGACCGCGCCGCCGACTGGGCGCTGCGGCTCCAGCTCAAGTACGCCCGGCTCACCGACACCGTCGGCGTCCTGTCGGGCGGCAACCAGCAGAAGGTCGTGCTCGCCAAGTGGCTCGCCACCGAGCCGACCGTGCTGATCGTGGACGAGCCGACCCGCGGCATCGACGTCGGCACCAAGGCCGAGGTGCACCGGCTGCTGTCGGAGCTCGCCGCGCAGGACCTCGCGGTGCTGATGATCTCCTCCGACCTGCCGGAGGTGATCGGCATGGCCGACCGCGTCCTGGTCATGCACGAGGGCCGGCTCACCGCCGAGATCGCCCGCGCGGACGCGACCGAGGAGAGCGTGATGGCCGCCGCGACCGGGCGCGCCGGAACCGGAAAGGCGGCCTGACCCATGACCGTGCTCACCCAGTCCCCGGCCAAGCCGGGATCCGGCGGGCCGCCCGGCGGCGGGCGCCGCCTGGTCGAACTCGTCCTGCGCGCCCGCGAGCTGAGCATCCTCGGCGCGCTGGTCGTGCTGGTCATCGGCACCGAGCTCGCCAACCACCGGTTCCTGTCCGGGCAGGGCGTCAAGGACATCTTCCTCAACGCCTCCATCCTGGCGCTGCTGGCCGTCGGCCAGTCGATGGTCGTCGTCACCCGCAACATCGACCTGTCGGTCGGCTCCGTCGTCGGGCTCGTCGCGTTCACCACCGGCAAGTTCGCCTCCGGCGGCGACCGCAACGTCGTGCTGGTGGTGCTGCTCGGGATCGTCATCGGGCTCGCCTGCGGCCTGGTGAACGGCCTGCTCGTCAGCTTCTGCAAAGTGCCGGCCCTGGTCGTCACCCTCGGCACCCTCTACGTGATCCAGGGCCTGGACTACCGGATCGCGCACGGCGACCAGATCGGCGCCGCCGACCTGCCGTCCTCGGTGCTGTCGCTCGGCAACGACTCCATCCTCGGCGTCCCGTACCTGCCGGTCATCACCGTCGTCGTGATGCTGATGATCGGCTACTACCTGCGCTCCTACTCCTCCGGGCGCGAGTTCTACGCGATCGGGTCCAGCCCCGAGGCGGCGAGCCTGGCCGGCATCTCCATCCGCCGCCGCGTCCTCACCGCCTACCTCGTCAGCGGCGCCCTCGCCGGCCTCGCCGGGGTGCTGTGGCTCGCCCGGTTCGGCACGGTCGTCGCCGACGCGGCGCACGGCTGGGAACTGAAGGTCGTCAGCGCCGTCGTCGTCGGCGGCGTCGCGATCACCGGCGGCGTCGGCACCGTCTACGGCGCGGTGCTCGGCGCCCTGCTGCTCACCACCATCGGCAGCGTGCTGGTGGTGCTCAAGGTCAACTCGTTCTGGCAGGACGCCATCACCGGCGTCCTCCTGCTCCTGGCGATCAGCGTGGACCGGCTGCTGGCCCTGCGCGTCACCAAGGCGCTCAAGCAGCGGTCGCTGGAGTCCGGCGTCCACCGCGACGACGGTGCCCCGGCGCCCGCGGCGGCCGCCGAGGCGACCGCGTCGACGACCAAGGACGAGGCGCCGAAAGGAAAGGTGTCGTGACCACTGACACGAAGAGCGCCCCGCGCGGCCTGGGCCTGGGCCGGCTGCTGCGGTGGGAGACCGCCGTCACGGCCCTGCTGGTCATCGTCTTCGCCGGCGGCGCCGGCACCTCGCCCGACTTCGCGAACTCCGACAACCTGTCGTTCGCGCTCGGCGACCTCAGCGAGATCGCCCTGATCGCGCTGCCGATGACGCTGCTGGTGGTGTGCGGGCAGGTCGACCTGTCGGTCGCGTCCGTGCTCGGCCTGTGCAGCGCCCTCACCGGCAAGCTGTGGGAGGGCGGCATGGCGATCGAGACGATCATCCCGATCGTGCTGGTCGTCGGCGTCGTCTGCGGACTGGTCAACGGGCTGCTGGTCACCCGGCTCGGGCTGCCCTCGCTCGCGGTGACGATCGGCACCATGACCCTGTACCGGGGCCTGGCGTACGTGGTGCTCGGCACCGAGGCCATCTCCGAGTTCCCCACCCGGTACACCGACCTCGCGACCGGGTCGATCCCCGGGACGCCGATCCCGTACCCGATCGCGCTGTTCGCCGTCCTGGCCATCGTCACCGCGGTGGTGCTGCACGCCACCGGCGTCGGGCGGTCGCTGTTCGCGATCGGCTCCCAGGAGGACGCGGCGTACTTCGCCGGCATCCGGGTCAAGCGCCTCAAGCTGCTCCTGTTCGTGGTGTCCGGCCTGGTCGCCGGGTTCGCGGGCATCGTCTACACGCTCCGCTACGGCAGCGCCCGCGCCGACAACGGCCTCGGCCTGGAGCTCACCGTCATCGCGGCGGTGCTGCTCGGCGGCATCGACTTCGACGGCGGCAAGGGCACCCTCGGCGGCGTCATCGCCGCGGTGCTGCTCATCGGCCTGCTGCGCAACCTGCTGATGCTCAACGACGTCTCCACCGAGGTCCAGTCGATCGTCACCGGGCTGCTGCTCATCATCAGCGTCCTCACCCCGCGGCTGATCGCCGTGGTGCGCGAGGCACAAGGCCGGCGGCGGGGCGCGCGACCCGCGGTCCCCGCCGCCGCCCCATGATCCCGCCACCGCGTCCCCCCGCCGCGTCCGACAACCCACCCCAGAGCACGACCTGGAATCCCGAAAGGCACTCGTGATGACCCTTCGTTTGCGCGCCCCGCGCCGCCTCGTGGCCGTCGCGTCCGCGGGCGCACTCGCCCTCTCCCTCGCCGCGTGCGGCGGCACCACCAAGGACTCCTCGGACGACTCGGGGAGCAAGGCCGCCGCGGGCGGCGAGAAGGCGGACCCGAACGCGCCCCTGAAGAAGGGCCTGAAGATCGCGTTCCTGCCCAAGCAGGTGAACAACCCCTACGAGACGATCGTCGACAACGCCGGCGTCGCCGCCGCCAAGGAGTACGGCGGCTCGGCGAAGGAGGTCGGCCCGTCCGACGCGTCGGCGTCCTCGCAGGTGTCCTACATCAACACGCTGATCCAGCAGCGGCACGACGCGATCCTGATCGCCGCCAACGACCAGAACGCGGTCTGCGGCCCGCTCAAGCAGGCCATGGCCAAGAAGATCAAGGTCGTCGCCTACGACTCCGACACCGCGCCGGAGTGCCGCAACGTCTTCATCAACCAGGCCAGCTCCGAGGAGATCGGCCGCAGCGAGGTCAAGCTGCTGGCCGACCAGATCGGCGGCAAGGGCGACATCGCGATCCTGTCGGCGACCGCGAACGCCACGAACCAGAACACCTGGATCAAGTACATGCAGGACGAGCTGAAGAAGCCGGAGTACTCCGGCATGAAGCTCGTCAAGATCGCCTACGGTGACGACGACGACCAGAAGTCGTTCCAGCAGACGCAGGGCCTGCTGCAGGCGTACCCGAACCTGAAGGGCATCATCTCGCCCACCACGGTCGGCATCGCCGCCGCGGCCCGCTACATCGACGGCTCCAAGTACAAGGGCAAGGTCACGCTGACCGGCCTCGGCACGCCGGACCAGATGCGCAAGTTCATCAAGGACGGCACGGTCAAGTCGTTCGAGCTGTGGGACCCGAAGAACCTCGGCTACCTCGCCTCCTACGCGGCGGCGGCGCTGGCGTCCGGCCAGATCACCGGCAAGCAGGGCGAGACGTTCAAGGCCGGCAAGCTCGGCGAGCGCACCATCGGCGCCAACGGCGAGGTCATCCTCGGCCCGCCGACGGTCTTCGACGGCAAGAACATCGACCAGTACCACTTCTGATCCCGCTGGTTCGGATCAGACATGGCGTCCGAAGGCACGAAGCGCGTCTGCTTCCTGCTAAAGGTCCGGCAGGACCGCCTGGAGGAGTACAAGCGACGCCACCAGGCGGTCTGGCCGGAGATGCGGGAGGCGCTGCGCGAGACGGGCTGGCACAACTACTCGCTCTTCCTGCGCGAGGACGGCCTGCTCGTCGGCTACCTGGAGACCGGCGACTTCCAGGCCGCGCAGGAGGCGATGGCCCGCACCGGCGTCAACGCCCGCTGGCAGGCGGAGATGGCGCCGTTCTTCGAGGACCTCGACGGCCGCCCTGACGAGGGGATGCGGCCGCTCCCCGAGGTCTTCCATCTCGACTGAGGGCCGCCGCCCCGCCCGGCGGCGGCCCCGGACAGCAGAAACGTGAGGTTGCAACCCGTGAACGACACCAGCGCGGTGAAGGACGCCCTGCGCCGCCAGCAGATCGAGACTCCCTCCTGGGCGTACGGCAACTCGGGGACCCGGTTCAAGGTCTTCGCCCAGCAGGGGGTGCCGCGCACCCCGCAGGAGAAGATCGACGACGCCGCGCAGGTGCACCGTTTCACCGGCGTCGCGCCCAGCGTCGCCGTCCACATCCCGTGGGACAAGGTGGACGACTACGCCGCGCTGGCCGCGCACGCCAAGGAGAAGGGCGTGCGGATCGGCGCGGTGAACACCAACGTGTTCCAGGACGACGACTACAGGCTCGGCAGCGTCACCAACCCGGACCCGAAGGTCCGCCGCAAGGCCCTGGACCACCTGCTCGAGTGCGTCGACATCATGGACGCCGTCGGGTCCAAGGACCTGAAGCTGTGGTTCTCCGACGGGACGAACTACCCGGGCCAGGACGACATCCGCACCCGGCAGGACCGGATGGACGAGGCGCTCGCCGCCGTGTACGAGCGGCTCGGCGACGACCAGCGGTTCCTGCTGGAGTACAAGCTGTTCGAGCCGGCGTTCTACATGACCGACCTGCCGGACTGGGGCACCTCCTACGCGCACTGCCTCAAGCTCGGCCCGAAGGCGCAGGTCGTCGTGGACACCGGGCACCACGCGCCCGGCACCAACATCGAGTTCATCGTGGCGTTCCTGCTGCGCGAGGGGAAGCTCGGCGGGTTCGACTTCAACTCCCGCTTCTACGCCGACGACGACCTGATGGTGGGCGCCGCCGACCCGTTCCAGCTGTTCCGGATCATGTACGAGGTGGTGCGGGGCGGCGGCTACGACCCGGCGACGGGCGTGGCGTTCATGCTCGACCAGTGCCACAACATCGAGCCGAAGATCCACGGCCAGATCCGCTCGGTGATGAACGTGCAGGAGGCCACCGCGAAGGCGCTGCTGGTGGACGCGGACGCGCTGCGCGCCGCGCAGGACGGCGGCCACGTGCTGGAGGCGAACGCGGTGTTCATGGACGCCTACAACACCGACGTGCGGTCGCTGCTGGCGGAGCTGCGCGAGGAGATGGGCCTGCACCCCGACCCGGTCGCCGCCTACAAGGCGTCCGGCTACTTCGAGCGCGTCGTCGCCGAGCGCAAGGACGGCCAGGCGGCCGGCTGGGGCGCCTGACCCCGCCGCCGACCCGAACACGCCGCCGACCCGGACAGGCCGCCGAACCCGGCACGCACCGACTCCGACAAGCCGCCGAATCCGATAAGGAGAGAGCACCGATGACCACTCCACCCGAGGTGGAGCAGCTGCTGGAACGGGCCAACACCCTCGGCTCGGACCCGCGCAACACCAACTACGCGGGCGGCAACGCCTCGGCGAAGGGCACCGTCACCGACCCCGTGACGGCCCGCGACGTCGAGCTGATGTGGGTGAAGGGCTCCGGCGGCGACCTCGGCACGCTCACCGAGAAGGGCCTGGCCGTGCTGCGGCTGGACCGGATGCGCGCCCTCGCGGACGTCTACCCGGGCGTCGAGCGCGAGGACGAGATGGTCGCCGCGTTCGACTACTGCCTGCACGGCAAGGGCGGCGCGGCGCCGTCCATCGACACCGCGATGCACGGCCTCGTCGAGGCGGCGCACGTCGACCACCTGCACCCCGACTCCGGCATCGCGATCGCGACGGCCGCCGACGGCGAGGAGCTGACCCGCCGGATCTTCGGCGACCGGGTCGCGTGGGTGCCGTGGCGGCGCCCCGGCTTCCAGCTCGGCCTGGACATCGCCGCGATCAAGCAGGCGAACCCGCAGGCGATCGGCGTGGTCCTCGGCGGGCACGGCATCACCGCCTGGGGCGCGACGAGCGAGGAGTGCAAGGCCAACTCGCTCGACATCATCCGCACCGCCGAGGCCTACATCGCCGAGCACGGCAAGGCCGACCCGTTCGGCGAGGTGATCCACCCGGTGCTGCCGGAGGACGAGCGGCACGCCCGCGCCGCCGCGCTGTTCCCGCTGATCCGCGGCCTGGCGTCGGCCGACCGGCCGCAGGTCGGGCACTACACCGACTCCGAGGCCGTCCTCGACTTCGTCTCGCGCGCCGAGCACCCGCGGCTCGCCGCGCTCGGCACGTCCTGCCCGGACCACTTCCTGCGCACCAAGGTCCGGCCGATGGTGCTGGACCTGCCGCCGGACGCGCCGCTCGACGACGTCAAGGCCCGCCTGAAGGAACTGCACGCCGCCTACCGCGAGGAGTACGCGGCCTACTACGACCGGCACGCCGCGCCGGACTCGCCGCCGATGCGCGGCGCGGACCCGGCGATCGTCCTGGTCCCCGGTGTCGGGATGTTCTCGTTCGGCGCGAACAAGCAGACGGCGCGGGTCGCCGGCGAGTTCTACGTCAACGCGATCAACGTGATGCGCGGCGCTGAGGCGCTGTCGTCGTACGCGCCGATCGACGAGTCGGAGAAGTTCCGCATCGAGTACTGGGAGCTGGAGGAGGCCAAGCTCCGCCGGATGCCCAAGCCGAAGCCCCTCGCGACCCGCGTCGCGCTGGTGACCGGCGGCGGCTCCGGGATCGGCGCGGCCACCGCCCGCCGCCTGGCCGCCGAGGGCGCCTGCGTCGTCGTCGCCGACCGCGACGTCGCCGCGGCCGAGAAGGTCGCCGCGGAACTGGGCGCGAACGCGCTGCGCGTGGCGGACGTCGCCGTCGCGGTCGGCGCGGACGTCACCTCCGAGGACGAGATCGCCGCGGCCGTGCGGGACGCGGTGCTGGCGTTCGGCGGCGTCGACCTCGTCGTCAACAACGCCGGCCTGTCGATCTCCAAGCCGCTGCTGGACACCACCGTCGCCGACTGGGACCTCCAGCACGACGTCATGGCGCGCGGCTCGTTCCTGGTCTCCCGGGAGACCGCCCGGGTGATGATCGAGCAGGGGATGGGCGGCGACATCGTCTACATCGCCTCGAAGAACGGCGTGTTCGCCGGCCCGAACAACATCGCCTACGGCGCCACCAAGGCCGACCAGGCTCACCAGGTCCGACTGCTCGCCGCCGAGCTCGGCGAGCACGGCATCCGCGTCAACGGCATCAACCCCGACGGCGTGGTGCGCGGCTCGGGCATCTTCGCTGGCGGCTGGGGCGCCAAGCGCGCCGCCGTCTACGGGGTGGAGGAGGAGAGGCTCGGCGAGTTCTACGCCCAGCGGACGCTGCTCAAGCGCGAGGTGCTGCCCGAGCACGTCGCGGCCGCCGTCTTCGCCCTCACCGGCGGGGACCTGACCCACACCACCGGACTGCACATCCCCGTGGACGCCGGAGTCGCCGCCGCCTTCCTGCGCTGACCCCGCCGTCCCCGCGATGCAGGTTCGGGCCGGCGGCCCGGACCGCGCGCCGGCGCCCGGCACTCCACTGCCGGGCCGCCGCGCCGTCCCCACCCGGGCCGCCGGCCCTCCCTCCATGGGCCCGCTCGACCAAGTGAACCCGAAGGGATAACGATGCCCCCTGCCGAGAAGTTCGCATTAGCCCGCGTGTCCGCCGTCACCTCCCTCGCCCTCGCCGCGGCCGCGCTCGTCGCCGTGCCCGCCGGCGCCGCGTCCGCGTCCGCCCGCGACCCGCTCGGCCTGCCGTCGCTGTCGCGCGCGGGCCACTACGTCCTCGCGCCGTCCGGCCGGACGGTCCGTCCCGCGAAGGCGGGGGAGGCGTACGGGGTCAACGGCGACTACGTGTCCGCCGACTCCGCCGCGTCCGAGACCGATGGGCACGACCTTCAGGCCGGTGCGTCCACGACCGGCAAGGCCGACGGCGTCATGGTCCGCCAGACCGGCGGCAAGGCCGGCGCGGGCTTCGGCTACACGCTGCGCGGCGGGCCCGGCCCGGTCACGCTGCGGGTCGAGGAGGCCGGAAGCGCGACCGCCCACTACGAGGTCCTGGTGAACGGGACGGTCGTCCACGAGCGCAAGCCCGACCCCAAGCAGGCGGGCGTGTGGAGCGGCGACAAGGACGGCCTCGTCCACTACGCGGTGAACGTCCCGGCTCGGGTCGCCGGGTCGGCCGGGACGATCAAGGTCGAGTTCCGCAACGCCGACGACCCCGGGCAGGGCGCCCGCATCCACGCCGTCTGGACGCTCGCGCAGGACGGCCGCGCCTCCGCCGCGCCCTACGGCGCCACGGTGCGCAACCCGCTGGGAGCGTTCCACGGCGGGACCACCACGCTCGCCTCCAACGAGTACGGCCGCCCCTACGTCGTCTACGACTTCGGCAAGGAGGTCGGCGGGCAGGTCCAGGTGACGGCCGACGTCCGCAAGGGCACCCCGAAGCTCGGCCTGGCCTTCAGCGAGAGCGACCAGTACCTCACCACCGCGTCCGACTACAGCCAGGACCCCGTCGGCCTGGCCACCGAGACCCACTACCTCGACACCAAGAGCGGGCGGGCCGCGATGACCGACCCGGTCATCCGGGGCGGGTTCCGCTACCTGATGGTGTTCCTGGACGGCCCCGGCGAGGTGCGCCTTTCCGACCTGCGGCTGAAGTTCACCGCCGACCCCGCCAACCCCGACCTCGACGGGTACAAGGGCGCGTTCCTGTCCAGCGACGCCACCCTGAACCGGCTCTGGTACGCGGGCGCCTACACCGTCCAGATGGCGACGATCGACCCGAAGACCGGACGCCCCTACCCGGGGCAGGAGGGCCCGGTCCGCAACGACGCGATCGTCGGCGAGGGCGACAGCGTCATCAGCGACGGCGCCAAGCGCGACCGGATGATCTGGGGCGGCGACAACGCCGTCTCGGACGCGGTGTCCTACCTGACGACCGGGCAGAGCGACCCCGCCGCGAACGCGGTCGCGTTCATGGCCAAGGGCCAGTCGCCGCAGGGCCAGATCCCCGGCCTCTACCTGACCGACAAGCTCGGCTACAACATGGGCTGGGGCGAGTACGCGGCCTGGTGGGTCAACAACTACTGGACGCACTACCTCTACACCGGCGACAAGGCGTTCTTCGGCAAGTGGTACGACGCCATGAAGAAGAACGTGGCGTGGATGCAGTCCAAGGCCGGTTCCGACGGGCTGCTCGACATGAAGGGCGCGGGCGGCACCTGGGGCTACGGCAACGAGGGTAAGGGCACGTACGTCTCGTCCCTGTACGTCCACGTGCTGGGTCAGGCGGCGCAGGCCGCCGAGGCGCAGGGCGACGCGGCGCTCGCCAAGACCTACCGCGACAATGCCGCCCGCACCGCCAAGGCCGTCAACGACAACCTGTGGGACCCGGCCGCCGGCGCGTACAAGGTCGGCCCCACCGACGGGAACCACCCGCAGGACGGCAACGCGATGGCGGTCGTCGCCGGAGTCGCCACCGGAGACCGTGCGAAGTCCGTGCTGAAGTTCTTCGGCGACAGGCTCGCCGACCCGCACGGCGACCTGACCGTGGACAAGGCGGGCGGCGTCGTCCCGCAGTACATCAGCCCGTTCGTGTCCGGGCAGTCGCTGCTGGCGTACACCTCGCAGGGCGACATGGCGGGCGCGATGTCCGTGCTGGGCCGCACCTGGTACCCCATGCTCGGCAAGGACACGCCCGGCACGCTGTGGGAGAACGTCAGCACGGCCGGCGCGCCCCAGCTCGGCTCCTACACCAGCCTCTCGCACGGCTGGGCCGCCGCACCGACCTCGTTCCTCACCAACCAGGTCCTCGGCGTCACGCCGTCGTCGGGCGGGTTCTCGACCTTCACCGTCTTCCCGCACCCGGCGAACGGGCTGAGCTGGGCAGAGGGCAAGGTTCCGACGCCGCACGGCGACATCACCGCAGCCTGGAAGCAGCGCGGCAAGACGTTCACGCTCCGCGTCGCCGCGCCGGGCGGCACGACCGCCACGGCGGGGGTGCCCGCGTCCGGCGCGTCCGAGGTCCGCGTGAACGGCTCGGTCGTCTGGCGGAACGGCACCCCGGTGAGACCGGGCGTCACCGTCCGCGACGGCCTCGTGCAGGTGCCGGGGCTGACCGGCTCTTCCGTCCTGACCGCCTCCCGCTGACCTGGAGTGATGATGGTTCCCCCCACCGCTCGCCGCTCCCTCGCCCGTGCCGCCGTCGCCGCCGCCCTGGCGGTGTCGGGCACGGCCGCCCTCGCCCTGCCCGCCGCCGCGTCCCCGGACGGCCCGTGGCAGGACGCCTCCTACACCCCGCACCAGGGCCAGTGGCGCCCGTACGTGCTGTCGCCGTCGAGCCGCACCGTCCGCCCCGTCAAGGTCTACAAGGCCGACCCGCGCCAGGGCGCGATCGACGGGTCGCCGGACGCGGCGCTGCGCGACGGCGGCGGCTCCGTCCGGCTCACCGGCGCCGCCGACCGCACCGGCTCGCCGCTGCTGGTCATCGACTTCGGCAAGGAGGTCGCCGGGCACCTGAAGGTCCGGGTGAAGGGCGCCTCGTCCACGCCGCCGAAGCTGCGCGCCTGCTTCTCCGAGTCGATCGAGTACGCCGCGCTGGCGCCGGACGCCAACAACGGCGAGGGCAGGATCGCGCCCGGCTGCGACACCGCCAACATCTGGAACGGCTTCCCCGGCCAGCCGTACACGCAGGACACCGACAGCCACGCCCTGCCGCTGGACGGCAAGAAGCTGCCGGCGACCGTCCGCGACGGCGTGCTGCGGGGCGGGTTCCGCTACGCGACGCTGTTCCTGGACGGCCCCGGGACCGTCGACATCGACGGCATGTCCGTCGACTTCACCGCCGCCCCGAACCAGCGGGACCTGGACGGCTACCAGGGTCACTTCCTGTCCAGCGACAACGAGCTGAACAAGATCTGGTACGCGGGCGCCTACACCGTGCAGGTGAACACCGGCGCGTCCAACACCGCGAAGAGCTGGCCGTACGCCTCCGGCGAGGGCGACCACGCGGACGCGCAGGTCCCGCACGCCGACCCGAGCAAGTCCGTCATCTACGACGGCGGCAAGCGCGACCGGATCGTCTGGCAGGGCGACCTGGCCGTGCAGGCGCCCGTCACGTACCTGTCCACCAACGACCTGGAGGCGGTCGACAACTCGCTGTCGTCGCTCGCCGCTCAGCAGCTCCCGGACGGGTTCATGCCCGCCGAGAGCCAGGTGGGGCAGCACAACGCCGACGAGCTGCGCACCTACGGCGAGTACGTCACCTGGTTCGTCAACAACATGTACGAGCACTGGCTCTACACCGGCGACCGCGCCTACCTCGACAAGTGGTGGCCGCAGCTCACCAAGGCGACGGCCTGGCTGGAGTCGGTCCGCGCCCAGGACGACAAGGGCCTCATCGCCTTCGACAAGGCCGGCTCCTGCGGCCACTACGGCTACTCCGACTGCGGCCACGAGACCTACGTCAACGCCCTGTACGCCCGCAACCTCACGCAGATGGCCGCGATGGCGAAGGCGCGCGGCGACGCGTCCGCCGCCGCGACCTACGGCGACCGGTCCGCGACGGTGAAAAAGGCGATCAACGACCAGTTGTGGGACGACGAGGCGGGCGCCTACCGGCTGTCGCGGGAGATCCCCGGCGCCTACCCGCAGGACGCCAACGCCACGGCCGTCCTCGCCGGCGTCGCCGACGGCGACCGCGCCACCCGCGCCCTCGCCTACCTGCGCAAGAACAACTGGGCGCAGTACGGTTCGCTGACCGTCTCGCAGAAGACCCCCAACGCGAGCCTGCCGCCGTTCTACGCGCCGCTTCCCAGCTCGTTCGAGTCCGACGCCCGCCTGGACACCGGCGACGCGTCCGGCCTCGACCTGATCCGGACGTTCTGGGGCCACCAGCTGCGGCAGGACCCCGGCTCCACGTTCTGGGAGCACATGCAGCCGGACGGCACCCCGAACCTCCAGCAGTTCTCCAGCCTCGCGCACGGCTGGGCGAGCGGCCCGACCGTCACGCTCACCACCCGCGTCCTCGGCGTCCAGCCGACCGGCCCCGGGTACTCGTCGTGGGCCGTCGTCCCGTTCACCGGCGGGCTGAAGTGGGCCGAGGGGACCGTCCCGACGCCGCGCGGCGCCATCGCCGCGTCGTGGCGGACGACCGGCCACGTGTTCCGGCTGGACGTCACCGCGCCGCGCGGCACGTCCGGCCGCCTCGCCGTCCCCGTCACCTCCGCCACGTCCCACGTCACCCTGGACGGCCGGACCGTCTGGTCGCACGGCAAGGCCACCGCGCGGGGCGTGACCGGCGATGGGAAGTACGTCTACGTGGACGGCGCGCCGTCCGGCCGCCACACCCTGACGGCCAGGTAACAGGAAGGAACAGGCATGGCAGGAAACACCGGGGCGCCGCCGCCCGTGAAGGTGGGCCTCGTGGCCGGCGGGCTCGGCGCGTACTGGCCGCAGTTCCCCGATCTGCTGCCGCAGCTGAAGCGGTCGGCCGAGCGCGTGTCGGAGCGGATGCGCGGGCTCGGGGCCGAGGTGGTGGACGTCGGGTTCATCTCCGACGCGCAGGAGGGCGCGGCGGCGGCCGAGAAGCTGCGCGCGGCGGGCTGCGACATCATCGTCGGGTTCCTCACCACCTACATGACCGCGACGATGCTGGTCCCGGTCGCGCAGCGGGCGGACGCGCCCGTGCTGCTGATCAACCTGCAGCCGACCGAGTCGATGGACCACGCCACGTTCGACACCGGGCAGTGGCTCGCGTACTGCGGCGCGTGCCCGCTGCCGGAGATGGCGAACGCGTTCGCGCGGTGCGGCGTCCCGTTCCGCTCCGTCTCCGGCTACCTGGAGGACGAGCGGGCCTGGGCGAAGATCGGCCGCTGGGTGCGGGCCGCCGGGGTGCGCGCGGCGCTGCGCCGCGGCCGGCACGGCCTCATGGGCCACCTCTACCCGGGCATGCTCGACGTCTCCACCGACCTGACGCTGGTCAGCGCGAACTTCGGCGGGCACGTCGAGGTGCTGGAGTTCGACGACCTGCGGGTCCGGGTGGAGGAGGTCACCGACGCCGAGGCCGCCGCGAAGAAGGCGGAGGCGGAGAAGATCTTCGAGCTGGACGCCTCCGTCAACGACGACGACCTGACCTGGGCGGCGCGGGTGTCGGCGGGCCTGGACCGGCTCGTCGAGGACTTCGGGCTGGACAGCCTCGCCTACTACCACCGTGGCCTGGACGGTGAGATCCACGAGCGGCTCGGCGCCGGGATGATCCTCGGCGCGTCGCTGCTCACCGCCCGCGGGATCCCGGCGGCCGGCGAGTACGAGCTGCGTACCTCGCTCGCCATGCTGATCGCCGACCGGCTCGGCGCGGGCGGCTCGTTCACCGAGCTGCAGGCGCTCGACTTCCACCGCGGCCACGTCGAGATGGGCCACGACGGGCCCGCGCACCTGGCGATCAGCGCCCGCCGCCCGCTGCTGCGCGGCCTCGGCGTCTACCACGGCAAGCGCGGCTACGGCGTGTCCGTGGAGTTCGACGTCAAGCACGGCCCGGTCACCGCGATCGGCGTCATCCAGCGCCGCGACGGCCGGTTCGCGTTCGTCGCGTCCGAGGGCGAGACCGTGGACGGCCCGCTGCTGCAGATCGGCAACACCACGTCCCGCGTGGACTTCGGCTGCGACCCCGGCGAATGGGTCGACGCGTGGAGCGCCACCGGCATCTCCCACCACTGGGCCCTCGGCACCGGCCATCGGATCGCCGACCTGAAGGCCCTCGCCGACCTCCTGGAGATCGAACTGGTCACCTTGAACCCCTGACCCCACCGGCACGAACCGCACGACCCTGACGGACTCGAACTCTCACCAGGCGCGATCGGGGGATCCGTCCCTAGGCGATGACGGGCGCAGGCCCGTGGCCGTGCAACCCCGCCCGCACGGCCGCGGGTTCTGTTCGGCATGCCCGCGGACGGACGACGCGCCGCCCCCCACCCCACCGCGCAGCCTCCGAGAGGACGCCACGTCCATGCGCACCATCCCCCCACTCCGGTCCAGGCGAGGCCGCGGCCTCGCGCTGGCCGCGATCTTCGCGCTGCTCCTCGGCGCGCTGTCCGCGCTGCCCGCGCAGGCGGCGACCGTCGCCCCGATCACCAACTACGGGCCGGACGGCGAGCAGACCGTCCGGTTCGACACGCAGGGCAACGCGGTCGACGCCCACGACGGCGCGATCCAGCGGTTCGGCGACACCTACTACCTGTACGGGACGAGCTACGACTGCGGCTACCAGTGGACGGTCAACAGCACGTTCTGCGGCTTCAAGGTGTACTCCTCGCCCGACCTCGTCCACTGGACCGACCGCGGCCACGTCGCGAAGGCACGCTCCTGCAAGTTCTGCTTCCGGCCGCACACCGTCTACGACAAGGCGACCCGCAAGTACGTGATGTGGGTGAACGACCAGGAGGCCGCGGACAAGTTCCGCGTCTACACCGCCGACCGGCCGACCGGCCCGTTCACCGAGCAGCCCGTCCCGGACCTTCCGGCGGGCACGCACTGCACCGCCGACCTCGACGTGTTCGTCGACGATGACGGCAAGGGCTACCTGGCGTGCAGCAACGCCGGATGGCACATCGCCGTCATCGAGCTGACGCCCGACTACCTGCGCGCCGCCGGACCGTACGACGTGACCGGCGTGACCCGCGTCGAGGCGCCGTCGATCTTCAAGCGGAACGGCACCTACTACCTGACGATGTCGGACCCGAACTGCGGGTACTGCACCGGGACCGGCACGTCCTACCTCACCGCGAAGAGCCCGCTCGGCCCGTGGAAGGGCCGCGACGCCTGGACGGCCGAGGACGGCGCGCTCACCGTCCACGGCGGCCTGTACGGCCTGTCGCAGCAGGGCGAGGACTGGTCCGACTACACGTTCTCCTTCGACGTCGCGCCGCTGCCGACGACGTCGGGCACCTCGGCGCAGGCCGGGTTCTCGGTCCGGATGAACCAGGACGACCACGGCTACCTGTTCCTGCTGACCGGGTCGGGCACCGGCAACGGGAAGCTGAGCGTGCTGCGCCGCGCCGGCGCCACCACCGCCAGCCACGTCGTCCAGCTCGACAAGCCGATCGTCGCGGGGGAGTGGCACCACGTCGCGGTCACCGCGTCCGGCTCCACCCTCACGACGTCGATCGACGGCGTGCAGGTCGATACCTACACCGACGCGACGTACCCCGTAGGCAAGGTCGGGTTCCGCGAGTGGAACGGCGCGAACCTCGAATCGGCGAAGTTCGACAACGTCACGGTGACCTCGGCCTCCGGGCAGCAGCTGCTCGCGGACGACTTCTCCGGCGACCTCTCCAAGTGGGTCGTCCCGACCGCCGGGACGAGCATCACCGCGAACTCCTGCGGCGGCCAGCCCGCCCAGGTCGCGACGCTCCCGCAGCGCCACGGCGCACCGATCCACATGTACTTCAGCGACCTGTGGGACTTCCACACCAACGAGGCCCTCGCCAACTACCACTGGGAGCCGCTCACCTTCGGCGCCGACGGATCGATCGACCCGGTCAAGTGCGGCAACTCCACCGTCCGCCTCGACCCCGGGCATCCGGGACGGCAGGCGGCGATCCCCGGCCTCGACCAGAGCAGCGGCGTCACCGGCTTCCGCACCGGCTGCGACGTCGCCGGGAACGTCCGGCGCGAGCAGTCGTTCACCGCGGGACGCGGCGGACGCCTCGCCTCGCTCGCCGTCACCGCGTTCAAGGACGGCACCGAGCAGGGCCGCGTGGAGCGCACCCCGCCGTCCGAGCCGCTGACCGTCGAGGTCACCGACGGGACCCGGACGCTCTGGTCCGGATCCGTCCCGGCCGAGCAGATCGGCTGGTCGGCGCGGAACGTGACCGTCCACCCGGGCATTCGGGTGCGGCGCGGCGCGCACTACACCGTCCGGATCTCCTCCACCACCACGACCGGCTGCTACGGCGTCGCCTACAACGACCACGACCCGTACCGGGGCGGCGCGTCCGCCGTCAGCAACGACGGCGGCACGGCCTTCACGCCCGAGCCCGGCCGCGACCTGAAGTTCCTCACCACCGTCCGGGGAGCCTGAATGCGTACATCCGCGACACGCGTCGCCCTGCCCGCCGCGTTCCTCTCGCTGCTGATCGGCGCGGCCGGGACGGTCCCGGCGCGCGCCGACGCGTCCGGGCTGCGGGCCACCGGGCTGCGCACCGACGCGCTCGACGACCCGCTCGGCATCGACGACACGGCGCCGACGCTGAGCTGGCGGCTCGCCGCGCCCGGCCATGGCGCGGCGCAGGCCGCCTACCAGGTCGAGGCCGCGACCTCCCGGGACGGGCTCGGCCGCGCCGGCCTGTGGGACTCCGGGAAGGTGTCGTCCGGCACCGCGAACGCCGTCTACCGGGGCACGGCGCTCACCTCCCGCCGCCAGGTGTGGTGGCGGGTCCGGGTCTGGGACGGCTCCGGGCGGGCGTCCGCCTGGAGCTCCCCGGCCCGGTTCGAGATGGGCCTGCTCGGCAAGGACGACTGGTCCGGCAAATGGATCACCGACGACCGGTGGCTGAACCGGGCGCCGAGCCCCGTCACCGTCGACCTGCCCGCCGGGACGAAGGCCCGCTACCTGCGGGTCGACGTGTCGAAGCTGGGCCTGCCGATCGCCGAGAGCGGGTCGCTGGTGTCGCGGCTCCAGCTCGCCGAGATCGAGGCGCTCGACCCGTCCGGGACGAACGTGGCGAAGGGCGCGGCCGTCACCGCGTCCGAGGTCCGCGAGTACCCGGGCAAGTGGATGCCGGAGTTCGTCACCGACGGCTCGCTCACCACGCAGAAGGCGCCGTTCGGCTACACCAGCAACGCCTACAAGGCGCAGGATCCCGGCCACCACATCTGGCTGCAGCTCGACCTCGGCGCCGCCAAGGACGTCGCATCGGTGAAGCTGTATCCGCGCACCGACGTGATGACGAGCGACGGGAAGACCCCGAACTTCCCCGCCGACTACACCGTGCAGACCTCGGACGCGGCGGACGGCCCGTTCACGGTCGTCAAGACCGTCACCGACCAGGTCCCGCCGCCCGCGTACCAGACGTCCATGCCCGCGCTGCCGCTGCTGGCGCGGCAGTTCTCGCTGAAGAACACCGTCCGGTCGGCGCGGCTCTACATCACCGCGCTCGGCATCTACGACGCGACCGTCAACGGCAAGCCGGTCAGCGACGCCGTCCTCGAACCGCCGAACACCGACTACAAGAAGCGCGTCGAGTACGCGGCCTACGACGTGACGAAGCTGCTGCGGCGCGGCGGCAACGCGATCGGCGTCCGGCTCGGCAACGGCACGTACAACGTCGCCGCGACCAACGACCGGTACACCAAGTACGTCGGCGCGCAGGGGGCGCCGAAGCTGCTCGCCCAGCTGGAGGTCACGCTCAAGGACGGGACGACCGCGCGCGTCGCGACCGACTCGTCCTGGCGCACCGACCTCGGGCCGACCACGTTCAGCCAGTGGTACGGCGGCGAGGACGAGGACGCCCGGCTCGCGCAGAAGGGCTGGGACGGCCCGTCCGCGAACCTCGCGTCGTGGAAGCCGGCCGCCGAGGCGCCCGACCCGGGCGTCGCGCTGACCGCGCGGACGTCCCCGGCGATCGTCCCGGTCGGCAGCCGCAAGACCGTGAAGGTCACGCACCCGGAGAAGGACACCTACGTCTTCGACCTCGGCGAGAACGTCGTCGGATGGCCGGAGCTGCGGGTGCGCGGGAAGCGCGGCGAGAAGCTGACGATCAAGCCGGGCGAGCGGCTCGGCGCGGACGGCCTCGTCGAGCAGGGCACCATGATCGCGGGCGGCGCGCAGAACCCGCCGGTCATGGACACCTACACGCTCGCGGGCGGCAGCACCGAGACCTGGCACCCGCGGTTCGTCTACCACGGCTTCCGCTACATCCAGATCAGCGGCCTGGACGCGGCACCGTCCAAGGACATGGTCGGGGCGACGATCCTGCGCGCCGGGAACGCCTCCGCCGGCTCCTTCGACAGCTCCGACCTCCTGCTGAACGGCATCCACAAGATCATCGACCGGGCCGTGCAGGGCAACATGATGTCGATCCTCACCGACTGCCCCGACCGGGAGAAGCTCGGCTGGCTGGAGGAGGACCAGCTCGTCCAGGGCTCGATCACCCGCGAGTACGACGTCGCCGCCTACTACCCGGCGCTGCTGCGGAACATGGCCGAGGCGCAGACGTCCGCCGGGCTCGTCCCCGACATCGCGCCCGCGTACGTGACGTTCTCCGGCGGCGTGTGGGACGACCCGAACTGGGGCAGCGCGATCATCCTGTCCGCCTGGCAGCACTACGTCACCTACGGGGACGCGAAGCCGCTGCGCGACTTCTACCCGAACATGCAGCGCTACCTGGACTACCTGACGTCCAAGGCGAAGGGGAACCTGCTCGACTACGGCCTCGGCGACTGGGCCGCCGTCGACAAGACCACCCCGACCGGCGTCGCCGCGACCTACGGCTACCAGCGCAGCGCCACCGCGCTCGCCAAGATCGCCAAGCTGCTCGGCAAGGACGACGACGCCACCAGGTACACCGAGCTCGCCGGTGACATCGCCGACGCGTTCAACGCCGAGTACCTCGACACCGGCAAGCACACCTACGGGTCCGGCAGCCAGGCCGGCGACGCGTTCGCGCTCGACCTCGGCATCGTCCCGGCCGACCAGAAGCAGGCCGTCCTCGACCACCTCGTCTCCACGATCAAGAACGACGGCTACCACCTGACCGTCGGCGAGATCGCGCTGCCGTCGGTGTTCCGGACGCTGTCGGCCGCCGGCCGCGACGACGTCGTCCTCGCCGTCGCGCAGCAGGTCACGAACCCCAGCTACGGCTACCAGGTGGTGCACGGCGCGACCGCGCTCACCGAGTACTGGGACGGCCCGACCGGCTACGGTTCGCAGAACCACTTCATGCTCGGCGCGATCGACGAGTGGTTCGGCGCGGGCCTCGCCGGCATCCGGCAGGCCGACGACTCGGTCGGCTACGGCAGGCTCGTGATCCGGCCCGCCGTCGTCGGCGACCTCACCCACGCCTCGTCGTCCTACGACACCCCGCGCGGGACGGTGTCCAGCGCGTGGCGCCGGTCCGGGCACGACCTGCGGCTGGACGTGACGGTCCCGCCCGGCGCGCCCGCCCGCGTCGAGGTCCCGCTGCTCGGGGCGTCCGCCGCCAAGGCCCCGGCGGGCGCGCGCTCGCTCGGCGTCCAGAACGGGCACGCCGTGTACGAGGTCGGGTCGGGGTCGTGGACGTTCACCGTCCGCACGCCGGACGCCGTCCGGCAGGACCGCACGCAGCTCGCCGTCGAGCCGCCGTTCGGCGTGAACATCGCGGTGACCGGCGGCGCGGCCACCAACGCCCGGTTCCGCGTGACGAACCTGGAGCGCCGCTCCGTGACCGTCCCGGTGAAGGCGACCGCGTCGGCCGGCTTCACCGCGTCCGCCCCCGCCCGGGTCACGATCCCGGCGGGCGGCTCCACCGAGATCCCCGTCGAGGTGAAGGGCTCGGGCGCGGACGGGACGAAGGGCACCGTCACCGTCACGGCCGACGACGAGACCGCGACCGCACCGGTCCTGGTCACCGGGAACCTCGTCCGCTCCGCGACCATGACGGCGTCCAGCACCCACAGCGGGTCGTCGCCCGCGTGGGCCAACGACGGCGGCACCGACTCCGGCGTCTGGCTGAACGGCGTCGGCGGCTGGAACGACGACACGTCCAAGACCTTCCCCGACACCCTCACCGCGACCTGGAAGGACCCGCAGAGGATCGGCCGGGTCGAGGTCTTCACGCTCAACAGTTCGAGCAACCCCGCGTCGAAGTCCGGCCTGCGCGACTTCGACGTCCAAGCCCAGGTCGACGGCCAGTGGACGACGGTCGCGACCGTCACCGGCAACACCGCCGGGACGGTCGAGAAGACCTTCGCCCCGGTGCAGGCGTCCGCGCTGCGGCTGCTCGTCCACGACTCCAACGACCACAACTACAGCCGCGTCATCGAACTGGAGGCGTACACCTCATGACCCGCTCCAAAGTTCGGCCGACGGGCGGCGTTCGTCGCAGGTCGGTGCGGCTCACCGCCGTGCCGGTAGCGGCGCTGCTCTCCGTGTCCGGTCTCGCGGTCGTCGGGGGGGCGGAGGGCGCGGAGTCGTTCGGGCCGACCGTCCCGGCCCTGACCCGCGGCACCTTCGCCGACCCGCCGGCGTCCGTGCGGCCCAAGTACCGCTGGTGGCAGCCGCTGGCCTACACCGACGACAAGGAGCTGGCCGCCGAGCTCGACCAGATCAAGAAGGCGGGCGGCGGCGGCGCCGAGGTCGCCCCCTTCAACGTCGAGGGCACCGGAAACAACACCCCCGAGTTCCTGAAGACCTACGGCTGGGGCACCCCGCTCTGGGCGCAGAAGACCCGGACGATGCTGGCCGCGGCGAAGGACAAGGGGCTCGGCCTGGACCTCACCATCGGCCCGCGCTGGCCCGCGACCGTCCCCACGGTCGACGACGTCAACGACCCCAGTGCGCAGCAGCAGATCGTCTTCTCCTACGAGTTCCACAAGGGCGGCACGAGCCGGTCCGGTGGGCTGCCGACCAACTTCAACGTCGCGCCGCCCGCCGGCGCGCAGAAGAAGCTCGTCGCCGCGCTCGTCGCCAAGTGCTCCGACGCCGGCTGCAGCGCCTCGTCCAGCGCCCCGCGGATGCTGGAGCGGTCGAGCGTCACCGACGTCACCGCCAAGGTGGACGCCCAGGGCGGCCTCGCGGTCGACTTCCCCGGCGACGACAAGAGCACCTACGCGCTGATCGCCTTCTACCAGGCGCCGAGCGGGCAGGCCCTGTCCGGCTACACCGCGACCGGCACCAACTACGCGCTCGACCCGTTCAGCGAGGCGGGCGCGAAGGCCACCACCGACTTCTACGACAAGAACATCCTCACCTCCGACGTGCGGAAGCTGCTCGCCCGCATCGGCGAGACCGACCTGTTCGAGGACTCGCTCGAACTCGGCACCACGCAGAAGTGGACGTCGGAACTGGTCGACCAGTGGACGAAGCTGCGCGGCTACTCGCCGGTCGACGTGCTGCCCGCCCTCGCGGGCGCCGGCGACCAGGGCATCACCGACAAGCCGTTCTTCGACTTCGGCGGCGGCGCCGGAGCCCGCGTCCGCACCGACTACCGGCAGACGCTCAGCGACCTGTACATCCGCAACCGCCTCGACGTGCTGCGCGAATGGGCGCACAAGCACCACATCAAGACCCGCATCCAGCCGTACGGCATCCCGGTGGACGTCTCGGAGGCCGCGTCGCACATCGACGTGCCCGAGGGCGAATCGCTCGCGTTCGGGCAGTCGGTCGGCGCCTACAGCAACGTGCAGGACTACCGCGTGGTCGCGACGGGCGCGCACATGTCCGGGCAGCCGGTCGTGTCGGACGAGTGCTGCGCGTTCTCCGGCTCGGTGTGGGGCTCGACGGCCGGTGCCGGATCGGACGCCTCCAACCTGCAGGCCGTCTACCGCGGCTTCGCCGGCGGCGTGAACCAGGTCGTCTGGCACGGCTTCCCCTACCTGAGCAGGGGACCCGCGGGTGCCGGGCCGCAGTCGGCGTGGCCCGGCATGACCTACGGCGGCAACACCTCCTACTCGGAGGCGTGGGGCGACAAGGGCGGCCCGAACTGGGCCGACTACCGCGCGATCAACGACAACGTCGCGCGCATGCAGCTCGTGCTGCGGCAGGGCAAGCCTCGCTTCGACCTCGCCGTGTACTGGCAGGACTTCGGCATGAACGGGACCGGTACCACCGGGTCCGGGTCGAACAAGCTGATCCAGGACTCCTCGGAGCTGGCGTCGGCCGGATACACCTACGAGTACCTCAGCCCGGCGCAGCTCCAGCGCAAGGACGCCTCCTACTCCCACGGCGCACTGTTCGGCGACGGCTCCGCCTACCACGCGGTGCTGCTGAAGGACCAGAAGACGATGCCGCTGGCCGCCGCCGAGAAGCTGCTGAGCCTGGCGCGCCAGGGCCTGCCCGTCGTGATCGTCGGGGACGTGCCGAGCACGGTGCCCGGTGACGGCGACGCGGGCGGCCAGGACGCGCGGCTCACGTCGGTGATCTCCCAGCTGCTCCGGCAGCGGACCGTGGTGCGGGCGGCGAGCGAGGCGGACGCGCCGGACGCGCTGAGCCGCCTCCGCGTCACCCCGGCCGCGACCCCGCGCGACGGCTCGGGCGCGATCCTGGACGTGCGCCGCCAGGCGGGCTCCACCGATTACTACTACCTCTACAACCAGACGAACACCACGGCCGCGCAGACGGTCACGCTGACCGGCGACGGCGTCCCTTACAAGCTGGACACCTGGACCGGCAAGATCACCCCGATCACGGACTACACGTCCGGGCACGGCACGGTCACCGTTCCCGTCCGGCTGGCCGGGAACGACGCCACGGTCATCGCGGTCACGCCGCGGCACGACGCCACCTTCCCCGGCCGCCAAGGCAAGACCGATCGGCCGGGCGGGCAGGGGACGGCGGCCGTCCCGCAGCCGGTGAAGCTCAACGAGTGGTCGCTGTCGGTGGACTCCTGGGGTCCCGGAGCGTCCGGCCTGCCCGGTGACACCGCGCACAAGACGCTCGGCCCCGTCACGGTGAAGGCCGGGGAGGGCGGCGCGCTGCCCGCCTGGTCGGCGATCACCACGGCCAACGGCTACCCGGCCGACCTCAAGGACGTGTCGGGCGTCGGGACCTACACCGCGCACGCCACCCTCGACGGCGGCTGGAAGGGCATCGACGCCGCCGAACTCGACCTCGGCACGCCGGTGGACACCGTCCGGGTGAACGTCAACGGGCACGACCTGCCGCCGCTCGACCAGTCCGACCTGCGGCACGTCCAGGTCGGCCGGTATCTGCGGCCGGGCGACAACACGATCACCGTGCGGGTCGCCTCGACGCTGCTCAACGCGGTCCGGGTCGCGCCCGGCACCGGCGCCTCCTCGCGGGCGCCGATGGACTACGGGCTGTTCGGCCCCCTCACCCTCACCGCGACCGGCGGCGACCGGCCGGTGCTGACCGCCGAGGCCCTCGAACCCGAACTGCCGCTGGCGGACGGCGGCTACAACCGCGCGACCGTGCTGGTCACCAACGCCTCCGGCCGCGCGGCCAATGTGACGGTCGCCGCGTCGGGCGCCGACGGGATCACGGCCAAGCCGCAGCAGGGCCGGGTCACCGTCCCCGCCGGCGGCTCGGTGACGGTGCCCGTCGACGTGCGCGACAAGGGCGTCTCGTCCGGCACGAGCACGCTGAAGGTCACCGCGCGCAGCGACGCAGGACCGTCCGCCGAGACCGCGGTGACGCTGCGGCACTCCGGCGACCTGGCGCTCAACCCGGGCGGCGCGCCGTTCCCCCGGGTCGTCGCGGACGCCGGACAGGACCGCTACCCGGCGAAGCTCGCCGTGGACGGTTCGGCGAGCACGTTCTGGGTCTCGTGGGGCCGCGCCGCCGGCCAGGGACCGACCGCGCAGAACCCGGTGCGGTACGGGCTCGACTTCGGCGCGCCTGTCGAGATCGGCTCGGTCGTCGTGGGCGGGCGCTCCAACTACGGGCCGCGCGACTACGCCGTCCAGGTCTCCCAGGACGGCCGGACGTGGCGCACCGTCGCCACCGCCACCGACACGCCGAAGGAGGGCGGGACGACGACCTTCGACAAGGTCAGCGCCCGGTACGTGCGCCTCGACATCACGAGGAGCTGGGACTCCGTGATCGCCAACGTGCAGATGAGCGGCTTCTCCGTACGGCCGTAGGGCCCGGAAGCCGAAGGAAACTACTGGAGGTTGCTCCTCATGATCCGCCGTGACAAGACCCGCTCCACCAGGTCCCGTGCCGTCCTCGCCGCCGTCGCCGCGGTGACGTCGGTGGCCGTCGTCGGGTTGCCCGGCACCGCGCAGGCCGCGCTGAAGGCGGGGCACGCGCCGCAGTCCCCGGTCGACCTCACCGTCGGGGACCAGGCCCGGCCGCTCAGCGTGGAGGGCGCGCCGCAGTTCGGCTGGCGGCCCCGCGACGTCGACCCCGGCGAGGTCCAGTCCGCCTATGAGCTCGCCGTGCGCGACGCGTCCGGCAAGACCGTGTGGGACAGCGGCCGGGTGAAGTCGGCAAGCCAGGAGTACGTGCCGTACGCGGGGCCGGCGCTGGCGTCCGAGTCGTCCTACACCTGGAAGGTCCGCACCTGGGACCGCACCGGGAAGGCGTCGCCGTGGTCGCGGACCGCCTCGTTCGACACCGGGCTGAGCGACGACCAGTGGGGCGCGTCGTGGATCCGCCGGACCACCACCGAGTCCGACGACTACACCCTGGCCCGCAAGGACTTCGCCGTCGGCGCGTCCCCGGTCGTGCGGGCCCGCGTCCACATCTCCGCCGACCAGCAGTACGACCTGCGCCTCAACGGCGAGACGGTCGACCGGGGCCCGGCGTTCGAGTACGCCGACGACCTGTTCTACAAGACCGTCGACGTCACCTCGAAGCTGAAGGCGGGCGGGGACGCGACGCTCGGCGCGGCCTACCACTGGTACGGATCCGGTCAGGGGCGGCCGAAGGGCGAGCCCGGGCTGCTCGTCCGGCTGGTCATCGACCACGCCGACGGCACCCGGCAGGTCGTCGTCAGCGACGGCACCTGGAAGGTGACGCGCGGCCCGTGGAAGACGGCGCCGCGCCGCAACGGCGACGGCGGCGACTGGGTCGAGGACGTCGACGGCACCGCCGAGCCGCTCGGCTGGGACAAGCCCGGCTTCGACGCGTCGTCCTGGACGGCCCCGCAGGTCGTCGGCGCGCACCCGACCTCGACGTTCAAGCACGTCCACGGGCAGGAGACGTCGCTGGCGTACCAGACCGTCCATCCGGTGAAGGTGACGCGGCTGGCGTCGGGCGCGCTCGTCGCCGACTTCGGGAAGGTGATCCCGGCGGTGCCGGTCGTCCGGTTCCGCGACGGGACGGCCGGGCGGCACGTCGACATGCACGCCGGCTACCTGCTCGCCGACGACGGGACGGTGTCGCGGTCCAAGAGCGACAACCAGAGCACCGACCTGACCTACGGCTACACCCAGCGCGACGGCGACCAGACGTTCCGCGCGTTCACCTACGAGGGCTTTCGCTACTTCGAGGTCGGCCCGGACTCGGGCATCGACCCCGGCGACATCTCCGCCGTCGTCCAGCACAACTCCGTCGACCGCACCGCGTCCGTCCGCACGTCCGACAAGGGGGTGAACGCGGCCTACGACATGATGGCGCGGTCGGCGCTGTACGGGTCGCAGTCGCAGTTCCTCGACACCCCGACCCGCGAGAAGGGCCAGTTCCTCGGCGACGCCGTCGACACCTCGACGGCCGCGATGGGCGCGTTCGGGGAGCGGCGCCTCACCCGGCAGGCCATCCGCGAGTTCATCGCCTCGCAGGCCCGCTACTGGCCGGACGGCCGGCTCAACTCCGTCTACCCGAACGGCGACGGCAAGCGCGACATCCCGGACTACACCGAGATGTTCCCCGGCTGGGTGTGGGACTACTACGAGCAGTCCGGCGACGCGACGACCCTCACGCAGGCGTACCCGGTGATGAACGCGGTCGCCGGATACGTCCGCCGCTACATCGACTCCGGAACGGGCCTGGTCACCAACCTCGAAGGCGGTTCCGGCCAGTACAAGTACGGCATCGTCGACTGGCCCGCGACCATGCGCTACGGCCACGACATGGACACCGCCGCCCGGACGGTCATCAACGTCCTCGGCGTCGACGTCCTGAACGCCACCGCCCGCGCCGCCGAAGCCCTCGGCAAGACCGACGAGGCGGCGGCACTGCGCAAGGAGGCCGGCACCCTCACCGGCAACATCAACGCCAAGCTCCGCCGCGCCGACGGCGTCTACATCGACGGCCTGAAGAGCGACGGCACGCAGAGCACGCACGCCTCGCAGATCGCCAACGCGTACGCGCTCGCGTACGGGATCGCGCCCGCCGAATCCCGCGAGGCGATCGGCTCCTACGTCGCCGGGCTCGGCATGCAGATGGGGCCGATGACCGCGCACCGGCTGCTGCAGGCGCTCGCCGACACGGGACGTCCGGGCGACGTCGTCACCCGCCTCACCGACACCGAGGGACCGGGCTGGGGCAACATCCTGGCGCGCGGCGGCACCTTCACGTGGGAGTCGTGGGACGCGCCGGAGACCGGGCAGAGCTTCTCGCACCCGTGGGGCTCGACGTCCCTGGTGGACGTGCAGCAGTCCCTTCTCGGCGTCACCGTGACCGCCCCGGCGTCCGCGACGGTCCGGATCCAGCCGCCGCTGTCCGGTCTGAGCGGCGCGACCGGCACGATTCCGGTCCAGCGTGGTGACGTCGGCGTCCAGTGGAAGCGGCAGGGGAACGGCGTCTCGCTCTCGGCGAACATTCCGGTCAACGTCACCGCCGAGATCCACGTTCCGGCGCGATCGGCCCATGACGTCCACGTCTCCGGGCCGGGCGGCGCCCGCTTCGTCGGCATGAAGGACGGCTACGCGGTCTTCCAGGCGGGCTCCGGCCGCCTCACCTTCCACTCCACGCACGCCTGAAGGGCCTTTCGATGGCGAATGAGCTGACCAGGAGACGATTCGTGCAGGCGGGCGGGGCCGCGGCCGCCGACGTGACCGCGGCCGGCGCGCTGCCGG
>NZ_BAAAMR010000097.1:22284-36846 GCF_039529375.1 Actinomadura napierensis | reverse complement strand
GAACGCGACGGCACCGAGACCACCCCCGGTGAGGATGCCAAGCGCGGGTACGCCAAGTCGTGGATCACCAGCACCGGGTCCCTGGACGGCGGCCGGTACATCAAGGGCTGGCTGAACGCCGAAGACGCCGCCATCTGGGACGGGACTCTCGCTCCCTTGGTCAAGCCGGCCGGGCCCGACGACCACCGCGACGTCGGCGAACGCACCGCAGCCGCCCTGTCCAGCGTCCTGTCCGGTGGACACAAGGCCACCAAGGTCACCGTCCTCTGCGACCTGGACACCCTGACCGGCGGCAACGCTCCGGCTCGCTTGACCGACGGGACACCGATCCCCGCTCCGCAAGCCCGCCGCATCGCCCTAGCGGCCGGAGTGTCACCGCTCCTGCTCGGGCGGGGGCACACGCCGCTGTATCTCGGGTACCGGGAGCGGTTCGCCAGCGCGGCCCAGCGGCGGGTGCTGGAGACCCTGTACCCGACCTGCGCGGTGCGGGAGTGTGAGATCCCCGGGACGCTGTGCGAGGTCGACCACGTCAACGGCTGGGCCCTCGGCAACAGCCCCACCGACATCGACCAACTCGCCCTCACCTGCGGATGGCACAACCGCTTCAAACACACCAGCCCAGATCAGATCGGGATCACCAAAGACCCCGACGGACGGTACATATATCGGTTGCTACCACCACCGGGCGCACGATCAAGAACCCGGAGCGGCAGCGGACCGCCGGGGCCGTTCGGCCCACCCGGCACCACCGTCAACTGGGCTGCATAACCCGCCTCACCCTCCAAACCGCCGGTTCGCCCGATTCCAATCCGGATCTCGGGCGAATCGGCATGCCCATGTCCGCGCACATCGTGCCCCGCCCTGACACTCGCAGCCTCTTCATCTCGGCCGACTCTTCGTCCGCTGGTTCGGGGGCGGTGGGGTGGCGCGACCGGGGCGGGGCAGGCGGAGCCTGCCCCTAAGCGCTGCCTCAGGGGCCGCAGAGGCTCCAAAGTCAAGGGTGGACGAAGTCCATCGCGAAGCGACGCCGAAGGCGCCCTTGACTTTGGAGGGGCGGCCCCGTACGCCAGCGCCACCCCACCGCACGAACACCCTCACGCCCCATCCCCAGGGCCCGACGTCGCCTCTCGCCCATCACGGACGCCCGCCTGCACCTGCCAACCCGAACACCCAATCCCGGGCCAGCGCGAGGCAGGTAGGACAAGAGGCAGGTAGACAAGAGGCGGGGACGGCGCGATCAGTTTCCTACGCCGAGGTTGTCCATGAAGGCGGACGGATACCGGTCGCCGCGGGCCGCACCCGCCGGGACCGCCTTCTCGATCTCGGCAAGGTCATCCGCGCTGAGGATCAGGTCTGCCGCAGGCAGCGCTTCGCTCAAGCGGGCGCGCGTGCGGGCGCCGACCAGAGGGACGATGTCCTGTCCCTGCGCAGCCACCCAGGCGATGGCCAACTGCGCGACGGTGCATCCCTTGGACTCGGCGACGCGGCGCAGGGCGTCTGTGAGGGCGAGGTTGTGCTCGACGTTGCCGGCGGCGAAGCGGGGGCTGGAGGCGCGGCTGTCGCCGGGGCCGGGGGCGGTCCAGTGGCCGGAGATGAGGCCGCGGCCGAGGACGCCGTAGGCGGTCAGGCCGATGCCGAGTTCCCGCAGCGTGGGCAGGACGTCCGCCTCGACCGCGCGGGAGATCAGCGAGTACTCGATCTGCAGGTCGGAGACCGGGTGGACGGCGTGCGCCCGGCGGACGGCGGCCGCGTCGACCTCGGAGAGCCCGAGGTGCCGGACGTATCCGGCGTCGATCATTCCTTGATCGCGCCCACGGTGTCCTCGATCGGGACCGCCGGGTCCAGGCGGGCGGGGCGGTAGATGTCGATGTGGTCGGTGCCGAGCCGGGTCAGGGAGTGGCCGAGGAAGTTCTTCACCGCCTCGGGGCGGCCGTCGTACCCGCCGACCCCGGGGCCCGGGCCTGACAGCAGGCCGAACTTGACGCTCAGGACGTAGCCGTCGCGGTCCCGGCCGCGCAGCGCTTCGGCGAGGAGCAGTTCGTTGTGGCCCATGGCGTAGAAGTCGCCGGTGTCGATCAGCGTGACGCCAGCCTCCAGCGCGGCGTGCACAGTGGCGATGCTCTCCGTGCGGTCGGCCGCGCCGTAGGCGCCTGACATGCTCATCGCTCCCAGGCCCAGTGCGGAGACGGACGGTCCGGTGCGGCCCAAGGTTCGCTTCTGCATCGTGTTCTCCCTCGTTGTCGCGTTCTCGCCCAACTCTGCGCCGGGGCCGGGACGGGCGGGAGAGGAGCGTTCATCGTGGGAGAGCCGCTCCCTGGATGGGCGGCCGGCCGCGAGGCACCATGGGGTCATGGAACGTGAGCAGCTCGCCGATTTCCTGCGTCGCCGCCGTGAGGCGATCCGACCGGGCGAGGTGGGCTTGGCCGACGGTCCTCGCCGCCGCATCGCAGGCCTGCGCCGGGAGGAGGTGGCGATGCTCGCCGGCGTCTCGGTGGACTACGTCGTCCGCCTGGAGCAGGGCCGCAGCAGCCGGCCCTCGCCGCAGTTGCTTGGCGCGCTGGCGCGCGCGTTGCGGCTGTCCGATGACGAGCGCGACCATTTGTTCCACTTGTCCGGTCATCGGCCGCCGCCGTCCGACGCGGTGGCCGGCCTGGCTCGTGCTGGGCTGGTGCACATGCTGGATCTGCTCGGTGACACCCCGGCGCTGGTGCTGTCCGATCTCGGCGAGGTCCTGGCGCAGAACCGGGCGGCCGTGCTGCTGACCGGCGACCACACCCGATTCACCGGCGACCGACGCTACGTCGCCTACCGGTGGTTCACCGAACCCGCCGCCCGCGCCGTCTCCCTGTCCGACGAGCACGACCACTACTCCCGGCAGCTGGTGGCCGACCTGCGCGCGGTCGCCGGACGCCGAGCGGGCGACCCCGCCGTCACCGGACTCGTCGACCGCCTGCGGGCCGCCAGCGCCGAGTTCCGGGGCCTGTGGGCCGAGCACGAGGTTGCGGTCCGCCGCGCCGACCGCAAGAAGCTCCTGCACCCGCGCGTCGGCCCCCTGCTGTTGAACTGCGAGACCCTGGTGACGCCCGACCAGCGCCAGCAACTGCTGGTCCTCAGCCCGGCGGACGCCGAGACCCGCGAGCGCCTGGATCTGCTGCGGGTGCTCGGCATCGAGGAGTTCCCGGCGGGAGACGCGCCCGTGCCGGAGGGCCGCGACAGCGCATGACCGCGTCGATGTCGGACGCGGCGGGCATCATGGCGGGCATGACCTTCCAAGCGAGCGGCGCCTTCGAGATCGACGCGTGGGAAGCCGAGAAGCCGTATGACGAGCAGGCCGGCAACAAACTGACCCGGGTGCAGGTCCGTAAGACGTTCCACGGCGATCTCGTCGGGACGAGCAGCAGCGAGCTGCTCACGGTGGAGTCGGCGGCCGGGCCGGTGGCGTATGTGGGGATCGAGCACGTCCAGGGGATCCTGCACGGCCGGGAGGGGACGTTCGTCCTGCAGCACAGCGCGGGCACCGAGGACGGGACGCCCGGTACGCAGTGGCTGCGCTGGCTGATCGTGCCGACGTCCGGGACCGGGGAGCTGGCCGGGATCCGCGGCGTCGGGCAGATCACCGTGTCCGGCGAAGGGCGCCACACCTGGACGCTGGAGTACACGCTCGGCTGACCGGGCGGCGCGGCCGGTAATCTTTCGGCCATGCCCCCGGTCAGTACCGACGCCACCCGTGAGCGGATCATCGACGCCGCCGAGGCGTGCTTCGCCCGGTTCGGCGTGGCCAAGACCACGGTGGAGGACATCGCGGCGGCGGCGAAGCTGTCGCGGGCGACGGTGTACCGGGCGGTCAGCGGCGGGCGGGACGAGCTGATCCTCGCGGTCGTGGTGCGCGACCTGCACCGGTTCCTGGACCGGCTCGCCGTGCGGCTGCGCAGCGAGCGGTCGGTGCCGGAGGCGATCGTCGAGGGCACGATGGACGCGGTCGAGTACGTCCGCAACGAGCCGGCGATCGCGCATTTCCTGGTGCCGGAGGCGGCGGGGCACATGCAGGCGGCGGTGGCGGGCGCGGCGGAGCACGTGCTGGCGCTGTGCTGCGACTACGTGCGGCCCTACTTCGAGCAGGCGCAGCGGCAGCGGACGCTGCGTCCCGACATCGAGGTGGAGGGGACGGTGGAGTTCCTGTTCCGGATCATCACGTCCCTGATCGTGATGGACCGGCGGCGCGAGCCCGACGAGTTGCGCCGCTTCCTGCGCACCTATGTGGTGCCGGGCATCGCGGGACCGTGACGCGTCCGCACTTACGAGACGGTAGCTTGCAAGGATCGGACGGGGCGGCTGACCGGAAGGGGTCGGGGCGATGGTTGCGGACTTCACGAGGCGGAGGCGGTCGGCGGTGCAGCCGAGCCCGGTGTTCCTCGTGATCGTGGCGGCCACCGTCGTCTGCGGGCTGATCGCCTGGCGGTACGGGGACAACCCGGCCAAGCAGGCGCGGATCGCGCTGTTCGGGTTCGTGATCGCGGCGTGGATGGTGTCGCTGTGCGTGCACGAGTTCGGGCACGCCTACATCGCGTACCGGTCCGGGGACCGCAGCGTGGCCTCCAAGGGCTACCTGACGCTGAATCCGGCGAAGTACTCCGACGTGCTGCTCAGCTTCCTGATCCCGGTGGTGTTCATCCTGCTCGGCGGGATCGGCCTGCCGGGCGGGGCGGTATGGATCGAGCGGCACCGGATCCCGGGGCGGCTGCGGCACAGCCTGGTGTCGGCGGCGGGCCCGCTGTCGAACGCCATCTTCGCGATCATGCTGGCGGTGATCTACAAGAACTTCGCCGCGCAGGGCCACGGGGTGTTCTGGCTGGGTCTGGCGTTCCTGGCGTTCCTGCAGGTCACCGCGGCGCTACTGAACCTGCTGCCGATCCCCGGGCTGGACGGGTTCGGCATCGTCGAGCCGTACCTGCCGCGCCGTTTCGTCGACCAGGTCAGCGGTTACGGCGGCTACGTGTTCCTGGTGCTGATCGCGCTGCTGTGGATCGAGCCGGTCAACCGGGGCTTCTTCCACCTGATCTACCACATCACCGACGCGCTGGGGATCGGCGCCATCCCGATCGACGCGGGCCACTCGCTGTTCCTGTTCTGGCAGAGCTGAAGCCCGCTGGACCTACGGCTCCTCGTCGGGCTCCGCGCGTCCGGTGTGGCGGCAGCCCGCGAGGAGGCGGACGATCCGCCGGAGCTGTTCGGCGTACTGCTCGCGGAACTCCGGTGACTCCGGACTCATCCCGTACACCCGGTAAATGATCTGCGGCAGGACGGCGGGCGCCGCCACCGCCGCCATCATCACCACCATCACGGCGGCCGGGTCGAGGTCATCGGCGAGTTCGCCCTCCGCCTGCCGGCGTTCCAGCTCCGACAGGTCCTCGCGCTCGACGGGCGGCAGGTCGGCGGGGTCCTCGGTGAGGCCGCGCCAGGCGTTGAGGCGGGTGCCGCGCGGGTCGTCGAACGCGTGTTGCAGGTAGCGGGTCATGACCTCGTCGAGGCCGACCGCCGGGTCGTTGATCTCGGCTTCGAGTTCCAGCCAGCGGCGGCCGAGCTCGCAGTACAGGCCGTGCTTGCCGCCGAAGTAGTAGTTGATCAGCTGCTTGTTGACCCCGGCGCGGTCGGCGATGTCCTGGACGCGGGCGCCCGCGTAGCCCTTGGCGGCGAACTCGTCCATGGCGGCGTCCAGCAGCAGGCGCCGCGACCGCTCGGCGTCGAGCTTGCGCTCGCCGGGACCGGGCGCGCGCCGCGGCCGCCTCGTCTGCTCCGTCACGCCGCCCATGCTACCGCCCGGCTGACGTTGTCAAACATCTGACTGGTTGACGTCTTCATCCATCTGGTTGAAGATGGGTGCGCACCCACACGGAAAGAGTCGAACGATGATCCTTGTCACCGGAGCCACCGGCAACGTCGGCCGCCATCTCGTCGGCGAGCTGCTCTGCGCGGACGCCAAGGTCCGCGCGCTGACCCGCGACCCGGCCACCGCGCGGCTGCCCAGCGAGGCCGAGGTCGCCCGCACCGACGAGATGCCGCTGGACGGCGTCACGTCGATCTTCCTCAACCCCGCCGTGTTCTGGAACGGCCTCGGCGACCTGCTGGAGCGCGCCCGCGACCGCGGCGTCCGGCGCGTGGTCCTGCTGTCGTCGGCCGCCGCGCTGAACGACGACCCCCGCAACGTGGTCGGCGCCCACCACCTGGAGATCGAGCGGGCGATCGAGGAGACCGGCCTGGAGTGGACGTTCGTGCGCCCGGGCGAGTTCGCGACCAACGCGCTCGTCTGGGAGGAGACGATCCGCGCGGGCGAGCCGGTGCGCGAGCCTTACGCCACCGCCCGCAGCGCGCCGATCCACGAGCGCGACATCGCCGCGGTCGCGGCCCGCGCCCTGCTGTCGGACGGCCTCGTCGGCGCGAAGCCGGTGCTCAGCGGGCCCGAGGCCCTCACCCACCCGCGGATGGTCGAGATCATCGGCGCCGCCGCCGGAATCCCGGCCCGGTTCGAGGAGATCCCGCCCGAGCAGGCGCGGGCGGAGATGCTCGGCCGCCCCTACATGCGCGAGGGCCTGGTCGACGCGCTCCTGCGCATGCGCGCCGAGGCGGTGGACCGCGACGTCGAGATCTCCCCCGAGGTCGAGCGCATCACCGGCCGTCCGGCCCGCACGTTCGCCGAGTGGGCCGCGGACCACTTCTGACGGCGGCCACGCGGCCGCTCCCTCACCAGAGGGCACCGCGACGTACGGCCGGGCAGGCCCCCGCTCCGCCCGGCCGTACGCGCGTCAGCCGCCGGTACCCGCGCCGGAGCGGCGCTCCTCGTACTGCTTGCGGGCCCAGACGAACCAGTCGCGGCGCATGGCCATGAAGCGCTTGCCGTACTCCATGGTCAGCCGGCCGTTGCCGGTGAGGCCGCCCTCCTCCTCCCACGGGACGATCTCCTCCAGCCGGGCGAGTTCGTCGAGCCGGCCGGAAAGGGCGTCGATCATCCGGTCCATGTAGCCGAGGGCCTCCTCGGGCCCGATCTGGTCGAGAAAGAAGACCCGCAGCATGACCTCGTCGCGGCGGTGCGGCTTCGGCTCGGTCTCCACCAGCCAGTGGCGCAGCTCCGCCTGCCCGGCGTCGGTGATCGCGTACTCCTTGCGGCCGCGCGGCCCCTCAGCGGACACCTCGATCAGTCCGGTGTCGGTGAGCTTGCCGAGCTCGCCGTAGAGCTGGCTCTGGGTCGCCTGCCAGACCGTGCCGAGGGATATCTCGAACACCTTCAGCAGGTCGTATCCGCTGGCGCCGTCCAACTCGGCGATCAGTCCCAGCAGCGCGTGTCGCAGGCTCATGCGTTGAGTTTGACACGTCTGTGTTGACATGTCGAATGTGACACGTCTAGGTTCTGACATGTCGAAGTTGGAACGTCGCTCCCGATGAGAGGCTCGCGCCATGCTGGTGTACTACGTCCGGACCTTCCTCCCGTGGATCCTGCTCGCCGTCATCAGCGGCTGGAGCGACCAGGCGGGCGCGCTGGCCGGCCTCGTCGCGGCACTCGCGCTGTTCGCCGACGACCTGCGCAGGGGCAACCGGCTCGAGTCGCTGGTCCTCGAACTGTCCACCATCGTCTTCATGGCGCTGCTGACCGCGCTCGCCTTCGCCGCCCTCGACGCGGCCCTGATGGACTACGGCGCGTCCATGTCGATCGGCTGGCTCGGCCTCACCGCCTGGGGCACCCTCCTCATCGGACGGCCCTTCACCCAGGGCGTCGCCCGCCGCGACGTCGACGCCGAGATCGCCGCGACCGACCTGTTCAAGCGGATCACCACGGTCATCGCCGTCGTCTGGGCCGTCAGCTTCACCGTCATGGCGCTCGTGCTCGCCGACGTCCAGCACACCGCCCCGCACAACACCGCGCTGCTCGTCGGCGTCAAGATCGCCGGCTTCACCATCCCGGCCGTCTTCACCGCCCGCTACCCCGAGATCGCGCAGAAGCGGTACTTCGCCCGCCACGGCATCGACCGCGGGATCGCCCGATGACCGCCCCGACCGAGGCCGGCTGGCTCGAGGGCCGCCTCGCTCCCGTCCCGGACGAGATCGACGCCACCGGCCTGGAGGTCACCGGCGCGCTGCCGCCCGAGCTGACCGGACGCTACTTCCGCAACGGCCCGAACCCACTGCCCGGCCGTCCGAGCGGCCACTGGTTCACCGGCCCGGGGATGATCCACGGCGTGCGGCTGCGCGGCGGACGCGCCGAGTGGTACCGCAACCGCTGGGTGCGCACCAGGACGTTCACCGACAAGAACGCCCGGTTCGTGGGCGACGACGGCACCCTCGACTTCACCGCCGTCCCCGCCAACACCCACGTGATCCCGCACGGCGACCGGATCCTCGCGCTGGTCGAGATCGGCCTCCCCCACGAGATCACGCCCGAGATCGGCACGGTCGGCCCGTGCGACTTCGGCGGGACGCTGACCACCGCGATGACCGCGCACCCCAAGCGGGACCCGGTGACCGGCGAGCTGCTGTTCTTCGGCTACGGCGTCCTGCCGCCCCACCTGACCTACCACCGGCTGTCGGCGGACGGGGCTCGGATCGTGGAGAGCCGCGAAATCCCGGTGCCGGGCCCGACGATGATGCACGACTTCGCGATCACCGAGCACCACGTGATCTGGCTCGACCTGCCCGTCGTGTTCGACCTGGACCTGGCGGTGAAGGGCCGCGGCATGCCGTTCCGCTGGGACGACGCCTACGGCGCCCGGCTCGGCGTCATGCCGCGCGACGCGGCGGGCGAGGTCCGCTGGTTCGAGATCGACCCGTGCTACGTCTTCCACGTCGGCAACGCCCACGAGGACGGCGCCGGCCGGATCATGCTGGACGGCGTCCGCTACCGGCCCGAGGACTTCGCCGCCTCCTGGAGGGAGATCGGCGGTTCGGCGAACCCGGCGCAGGACGCGGCCGAGTCCGACACCGCGCACCTGTACCGGTGGGCGCTGGACCCCGCGACCGGACGGGTCGCCGAAGAGCAGCTCGACGACCGCGCCGTGGAGTTCCCGACCCACGACGACGCCCGGACGGGCCTGCGGCACCGGTACCTGTACACGGTGGCCGGGCACGCGGTGGTGAAGTACGACCTGCGCGACGGCTCGTCGTCGGCGCGGGAGTTCGGGGACAGCGCGTCCGTGGGCGAGGCGGTGTTCGTCCCGGCGGAGGGCGCCCGCGCGGAGGACGAGGGCTGGCTGCTGGCGGTCGTCTCCGGCGCCTCCTCCGCCGAGCTGCTCGTGCTGGACGCGGCGGACCTGTCGCGGACGGCGAGCGTGCGGCTCCCACGGCGGGTACCTGCGGGTTTCCACGGGAGCTGGATTCCCGACGCGCGACGGGGACACCCGGCCGCCTAGAGTGATTTACTAGCCAGTACACACCTGCAAGTAAACACTTACCAGGCTCCTCCCGGGAGGTTCCGCATGTCCGTGGCCACGGAGAGCACCGAGACGTTCGCGTCCCTGAACCCGGCCACCGGCGAGGTCGTCGCCGAGCACCCGGTGCACGACGCCGCCGCCGTCGCCGCGGCCCTCGGCCGGGCCCGCGAGGCCGCCGGCTGGTGGCGCGCCCTCGGCTGGAAGGAGCGCCGCCTGCGGCTGCTGAACGTCAAGGGCGCGCTCACCCGCAACCTCAACCGGATGGCCGAGCTCATCCACCAGGAGACCGGCAAGCCGGTGCAGGACGCCCAGCTCGAGACGATCATGGCGATCTCGCACCTGGACTGGGCCGCCCGCAACGCGCGCAAGGTGCTCGGCGCGCGCACCGTCTACCCCGGCCTGATGGCGATCAACCAGCGCTGCGAGCTGGAGTACCAGCCGCTCGGCGTGGTCGGCGTGATCGGCCCGTGGAACTACCCGATCTTCACCCCGATGGGCTCGATCGCCTACGCGCTCGCCGCCGGCAACGCCGTGGTGTTCAAGCCGTCGGAGTTCACCCCCGGCGTCGGGCTGCTGCTCGCGGAGCTGGTCGAGGGCGTGATCCCCGAGCACCCGGTCCTGCAGGTGGTCACCGGCCTCGGCGCGACCGGCGCCGCGCTCGCCTCGTCCCCGGACGTCGACAAGATCGCCTTCACCGGTTCCGGCCGCACCGCCAAGCGGGTGATGGCCGCCTGCGCCGAGAACCTCACCCCGATCGTCGCCGAGTGCGGCGGCAAGGACGCCTGCATCGTCGACTCCGACGCCGACCTCGACGCCGCCGCCGACGCCGCGCTGTGGGGCGCGATGTCCAACGCCGGCCAGACCTGCATCGGCGTCGAGCGGATCTACGTGGTGGACGACGCCTACGACCGCTTCCTCGGCAAGCTCACCGAGAAGGCCAAGGACCTGCGGCCCGGCTTCGACCGCGAGGCCGCCTACGGCCCGATCACCATGCCCGGCCAGCTCGACATCATCGAGCGGCACATCAAGGACGCCCTGGACAAGGGCGGCAAGGCCGTCGTCGGCGGCGCCGAGTCGGTCCGCAAGCCCTACGTCGAGCCGGTCGTGCTCACCGACGTGCCGGACGACTCGTCCGCCGTCTCCGAGGAGACCTTCGGCCCGACGATCACCGTCCACCGCGTCAGGGACCTGGACGAGGCCGTCGAGAAGGCCAACGGGAGCACCTACGGCCTCGCCGGGACGATCTTCTCCGGCAGCCGGTCCCGCGCGATGGACGCCGCCCGCCGGATGCGCTCGGGCATGACGTCCATCAACGCGTTCGCCGCGTTCGCGCAGGTCGCGGCGCTGCCGTTCGGCGGCGTCGGCGAGTCGGGGTTCGGCCGCATCCACGGCGCGGACGGGCTGCGCGAGTTCGCCCGGCCGAAGGCCATCACCCGGCAGCGGTTCGCCGCGATGAACCTGACCTCGTTCGGCCGCACCGAGAAGGAGATGGCTCGCGTCCTCGGCCTGATCAACATGATCCACGGCCGCCGCTACAAGCGCTGACCCCGCGGCGGCGCCCGCCTCGCGGGGGCGCCGCGTAAGTGCGGCGCCCCCGCGGGCGCGGGCGCGGACGGCGGGTCAGGCGATGGTGAAGCCGCCGTCGACGGGGAGGATCGTGCCGGTCACGTAGGACGCGCCGACGAGGTAGGCGATCGCCTCGGCGACGTCCTCGGCGGTCCCGACCCGCTTGACCGCCAGGCCCCCGGCGGCCTCGGCGAACTGCGCCTCCCGCCGCCCGTCCGGCAGGAACGACCACCACGGGGTGTCGACCACGCCGGGCGCCACCGCGTTCACACGGACCGGCGACAGCTCAGCGGCCAGCGGCGACACGATCCGCTCGATCGCCCCGTTCACCGCGGCGAGCGCGGTCGTCCCCGGCAGGCCCGCGCGGGCGGACGCCGCCGACACGAACGTGATCGAACCGGTCACGTTCGCGTGCTGGATCGCCGACAGGTAGGGGAACAGCTTCCCGTCGAACGCGGCCCGGACGTCGGCCAGCTCCGTCTGCCCGATCGGCCCCATGCCCACGGCGCCGGGGCTGAAGGCGAGCACCAGGTGGTCGAACGCGCCGGTCCGTTCGAAGAACGCGGCCACCTCGCGCTCGTCGGTCCCGTCGACCCGTTCCGCGGTCGCGGGCTTCACCGCGGCGAACTTCTCCGGGTCCCGGCCGGTGACGGTCACCTCGGCGCCCCGCTCCGCCAGCAGCCCGGCGGTCGCCAGCCCGATCCCGGACGTGCCGCCCATGATCACAACGCGCATGGCGCGCCTCCCCTTCAGATTTCAAGACGTGACGTCTCGATACTAATTCGAGACTCCGCGTCTTGTAAACTGCCGGCATGGGACGGCCACGCAGCGAGACGGCACGGCGCGCGATCCTCGGCGCCGCGATGAGCGGGCTCCAGGAGCACGGCTACGCCGCCCTCACCATGCAGGGCATCGCCGCGGCCGCCGGCGTCGGCAAGCAGACGATCTACCGCTGGTGGCCGTCCAAGGCCGACGTCGTCCTCGACGGCCTGGTGGAGTTCGCCGACGAGCGCATCGCCGTCCCCGACACCGGCTCGCTGCCCGGCGACCTGGCCGAGTTCCTCGTCGCGACGTTCCGGCAGCGCGGCCAGCGGCCCGTCCTCATCGGGCTGATGGCCGAGGCGCTGCTCGACCCGGTGTTCGCCAGGGCGTTCCGCGACCGGTTCCTGTTCGCCCGCCGCGCCGCGCTCCGGCAGATCCTCGACCGCGCCGCCGGGCGCGGCGAGATCGCCGCCGGCATCGACCCCGACCTGCTGATCGACGTCGTCTACGGCGTGCTGTGGTACCGCCTCATGCTCGACCACGCGCCGCTGGACGAGGCGGCCGGGCGGCAGCTCACCGACCTCCTCGTCCGCACCGTTTCCTGAGGCCGGACCCGCTCCCCTAAGGCGCCTAGGCCCCGCCGCCGCGCGCCCTAAGGCGGCTGAGCCGCAGGCGCGGCGAACTAAGGCGCCCTAAGCCCCGCGAATAGGGCGTCGTCCCGATGTGGCCCCCCGCGCCTTAGCGCGAACCTTGTACATGTCGGGCCAGGGAGGCCCGGCGGAAACGAGGAGCAGGACATGTACAGCATGGAGATCAGCAGGGGACTCATCGCCGACCGCGTACGCGAGCGGCAGGCCGAGGCCCGCAACGCGCGTCGCGCCCGGCTCGCCAAGGCGCTCAAGCGCTGACGCGCGACCCGTCCAGAACCGTCCGGAACGAAGGGAGCCAGCCATGATCAACTACGAGTTCGCCAGGGTAGCCGGAGAGGACCGGGCACGCAGGCTGCGGGCCGAGGCCCGCGAGGCGCGCCGCGCCGCCCGCCTCGTCAAGGCCCTCAAGCGGTGAGCCCCTCACCCTGTCCCCCACGGCCGACGCCCCCGTCACACGACGGGGGCGTTCTCCTTTTCCCGGGCCGTCTCACCGGCCGATGAAGGCTCAGCGGCCGGCGGGGCGGAGGGGAGTGCGGCCTCGGATGAGGTCGGCGGCGCGTTCGGCGATGGCGATGGTGGGGGCGTTGGTGTTGCCGCGCGGCACCGCCGGCATGACGGAGGCGTCCACGACGCGCAGGCCCTCGACGCCGCGGACGCGCAGCTCGGTGTCGCAGACGGCGTCGTCCGAGCCGCCCATCGCGCAGGTGCTTGTGGGGTGGAACAGCGTGGCGCACTCACGGCGGACGAAGGCGGCGATGTCCTCCTCGTCCTGGACCTGCTCGCCGGGTGCGTACTCGCCGCCCACCAGAAGGCCGAGCGGGCCGTCGGCGGCGATCGCGCGGGCCCGCCGGACACCCGCGACCAGCACGTCCAGGTCGGCCTTGTCCGCGAGGTACGCGGGGTCGATCAGCGGCTTGGCGTACGGGCTGGCGGACCGCAGCGTCAGCGACCCGCGGCTCGCCACGGCGATCGCGGTGACCATGACCGACAGCAGCCGCTGCGACGGCTCGACGAGGCCCTGGTCGACGAACGGGGTCGGCAGCACGTGGAACTGCAGGTCGGGCGCGGGCAGCCCGTCGACCGTCCGGACGAACCCGCCCGCCTCGGCGAGGTTGGACGCGTACGGGCCGCGCGCGAGCGCGGTGTAGAGCGCGAACGCGCGGGCGTTCGCCAGCTCCCACAGGCCCTTGGTGTGCGGGGTCGCGAACATGACGTTGACGAACGGGTGGTCCTGCAGGCCCTGCCCGACCGGGGAGTCGGCGACCACGTCGATGCCGTGCGCGCGCAGGTGGTCGGCGGGGCCGACGCCCGACAGCATCAGCAGCTGCGGGCTGTTCACCGCGCCGCCGGACAGGATCACCTCGGAGCCGGCGCGCGCCTCGACGGTCTCGCCGCGCGCCTCGTACCGGACGCCCGCCGCGCGGCCGTCCTCGATCAGGATCCGGGTGACCAGGGCGTCGGTGACGACGGTCAGGTTGGGCCGCCGCAGCGCCGGACGCAGGTAGCCGGCGGCGGCCGACCAGCGCCTCCCCCGCCGCTGGGTGACCTGGTAGAAGCCGACGCCGTCCTGGTCGGCGCCGTTGAAGTCGGGGTTCGCGGCCAGCCCGCACGCCTTGGCCGACTGCACCCACGCCTGCGTCAGCGGGTGCTTGTAGCGCAGGTCCTCGACGCGCAGCGGGCCGCCCGTGCCGTGGTACGGGGTCGCGATGCGCTGCTGGTCCTCGGCGCGGCGGAAGTAGGGCAGCAGGTCCTCGTAGCCCCAGCCGTCGCAGCCGTAGGCGTCCCGCCAGGTGTCGTAGTCGTACCGGTTGCCGCGAATGTAGATCATCGCGTTGGTCGACGAGCTGCCGCCGAGGGTGCGACCGCGCGGCCAGTACACCGCGCGCCCGGCGGCGTGCTCCTGCGGGACGGTCGTGTAGTCCCAGTCGTACGGGCCCTTGATCAGGCTCGCGACCGCCGCCGGGATGTGGATCTCCGGCGCGCCGTCGGGGGGCCCGGCCTCCAGCAGCAGCACCTTCGCCGCCGGGTCCTGCGACAGCCGGGCGGCCAGCACGCAGCCGGCACTGCCCGCACCGATGATCACGTAGTCGTACACGGAACGAACACTACCGAACGGTTTTCCAACGTCACCGGGCCGTCCGGGCCCCGGCGGGCGGCGCCGCCCGCCG
>NZ_BAAAMR010000097.1:0-22275 GCF_039529375.1 Actinomadura napierensis | reverse complement strand
TTTCCCCCCCCCCGGGGCCCGCCGGCGCCGGGGGGGGCGCCCCCCCCCGCCGGGGCCCGGACGGTGCGGCGCTAGTGTGACGGCCATGGCGAAGAACAGGGAGACCCCCGTCGTCCTCTCGCGGATCTACACCCGGACCGGCGACGACGGCAGCACCGCGCTCGGCGACGCGTCGCGGACGAGTAAGACCGACCCCCGCCTGGCCGCCTACGCCGACGTGGAGGAGGCCAACGCCGCGATCGGCGTGGCCCTGACGCTCGGCGACCTCCCGGAGGAGTTGAGGGCGCTGCTGATCCGCGTCCAGAACGAGATGTTCGACGTGGGCGCCGACCTGTGCGCGCCGGTGGTGCCCGACCCCGAGTACCCGCCGCTGCGTGTCGACCCGTCCTACATCGAGCGCCTCGAGGCGGCCTGCGACGAGCACAACGCCGACCTCGAGCCGCTGCGCAGCTTCATCCTGCCGGGCGGCACCCCCGGCGGGGCGCTGCTGCACGTCGCGCGGACGGTGACGCGGCGCGCCGAGCGGTCCGCCTGGGCCGCGATCGAGGCGCACGGCGCCGCCCCTGTCGGCGAAGCGGGCGTGAGTGTCCCGGAGGCCCCCGAACGGGGCGTCAACCCGCTCACCGCCGCCTACCTCAACCGGCTGTCGGACCTGCTGTTCATCCTGTGCCGCGTCGCGAACGCCGGCCACGGCGACGTGCTGTGGAAGCCGGGCGGCGAACGCTGAACCGGGGCGGGGCGGGGTGGGGTTAGCCCCACCCCTGGAACGCCGGTCCGCCTCCTGTCGGCGCGGCCCGCCGCACGGCAGGCTGTCCCGTGACGGGGGCGCGAGGCGAGCGGCGGGGAGAGACACGACGTGAGGACTCTGGCAGGAGCGGCGGCGCTGGCCGGCTCGGCGGTGCTGGCAGGAGCGGCCGTGACGGGCTGCGGGCTCAGCTTCAGCCGCCACGCCGAGGACCGTTCCTACACCGCGCCGGACGGCGTCGGCGCGCTGAAGGTGTCGCCGGGCGACGGGTCGGTGCAGATCACCGCCTCCGACTCCCCCGGCATCAAGGTCACCGAGCATCTGCGCTGGTCCAACGACCGCAACAAGCCCCAGCCGCGGCACAAGGTCGACGGGCGGACGCTGTCGCTGTCGGCGAAGTGCGGGCACAGCGTGATCGGTTCCAACCCGTGCCGGATCTCCTACCGGATCCAGGTGCCGCGCGCCACGGCCGTCGACGTCCGCGCCGGCTCCGGATCGATCCGGGTCTCCGGCCTGGCCGGGACGGTCCGGCTGCACGGCGACACCGGCGCGGTCACCGCGACGGACCTGCGCACCTCCTCGGCGACCCTCAGCGCGGGGCCGGGGAACGTGCGGATCTCGGGCCGCGCCGACGTCGCCGACCTGCACACCGACACCGGGTCGATCACCGTGGCGGGCCTGACGTCCGGCCGGTTGACGGCCCGGACCGGCGGCGGCGGCGTCCGGATGGGCGGCCGCGTCACCTCCGCCGACGTGCGCACCGACACCGGCGGCGTCTCGACGGGCGGCCTCAGAACCGACCGGCTGGCGGTCAAGACCAACGCCGGCTCGATCCAGCTCAAGCTGGGCGCGCCGCCGCAGCGGCTCCAGGTCACCAGCGACACCGGCTCCGTCCGGCTGGGGCTGCCCGGCGCCCCGTCCTACGCGGTCGCGCTGCACACCGGCACCGGCGGCAAGGACGTCGACCCCGGCATCCACCAGGATTCGCGGGCGCCCCGGCTGGTCACCGTCGAGACCAACGCCGGCCACATCGCGATCAAGCCCGTCTGAGCCGGTCCGTCACGGCCGGCGCGCTCAGCGGAGCAGGTACGGGCCCTGCCGTTCGGGACGGTACGGCGCCGTGGGAACGGCCGCGACGCGCGCCTCCCCGTTCACCGGGAGCGTGCTGGCGGCCAGCCGCTGCGTCGCGTAGGCGACGCCGTCGACGTTGGTGTCGAGCAGCTTGAGGTCGACGTTCTTCATCCGGTCGCACTTGGCGTGGTAGCACGGGTCGTACGCCTTGCCGGCCGTCCCGCCGTACGCCTTGGCCTCAGCCGCCGTCTTGACGCCCTCCGCGCCCGTCTCGATGCCGCCGGACGGGATGCCCTTCTCGACGAACGGCCCGTAGTCCGAGCGGCCGTCGAACGGCGACTGGGTCACCGGCAGGTGCCGCCCGGCGAAGTAGTCCCGGAAGATCTTCTCGATCGCCCCGGACCCGGCCGGCGGGACGGTGCCGCTGTGCGAGGAGTGGTCGCCGTCGTAGACCGCGCGGGTGCCGTTCGGCGAGCCGAGCATGTCGAAGTTCAGGTCCAGCGCGATCTTGCCCCGGTCCGCGGCGCTCAGCGTCCGCACGTAGTGCGCCGAGCCCATCAGGCCCTCCTCCTCGGCCCCCCACCAGGCGAAACGCACCCGGTTGCGCAGGTCCTCGGCGGGCAGCTTGCCGATCTTCTCCGCGACCGCCAGCAGCGCCGCCGCGCCCGTCGCGTTGTCGTTGATCCCCGGCCCGTCGGGGACGCTGTCCAGGTGCGCTCCGGCCACCACCACGTTGCCGGCCCGGCCCCGCTTCGTGTCGGCGATGACGTTGCTCGCCGACCGCCGGCCGTGCACGGTGTCGGTCCGGACGCGCAGCTTCAGGCCGCCCTTCCTCGCCGCCTTCGCAAGCTCCGACCCCACCTTGAAGGACGGGCCCACCACCGGGATCGGCGCGACCTTCTCCACCGTCCCGTTCACCGGGCCCTTCTCGCCCGGTCCGTTGAAGATCACCGCGGCGGCGGCGCCCGCGGCCCGCGCCTTGGCGACCTTGGTGGAGAACGCGCACGTCCCGCGCTGCATCAGCGCGATCGAGCCCTTGCGGAAGCCCGCGAAGTCGTCGCTCTCGCAGCCGCTCGTCCCCACGCCGGAGGCGGGAAGATCCACCGCCGCCACCGGCGCGGTCACGTCCCCCGCGCCCGAGTATGCGAACGTCACGAAGTCCGTGCCCACCTTGTAGGACGCCTTGGACGGCGCCGTCCGCGCGAGCGTCGGCTCCGAGCGCTCCCGCCAGTACGGGAACGTGAACCGCTGCACCTTCGGCGTGAACCCGGCCTTCTTCAACCGGCCCGCGACGTACCGGACGGACACCTTGAAGCCCTGCCCGCCGACCGCGCGGTTCCCGCCGTTGTAGTCGGCGATCTCCTGGAAGGCGTCCAGGTGCCGCTGGACGTCCTTCAGCGTGACCAGCGCCGCCAGGTCGGGGCCCGCCGGCGCGCCGGACACGGCGGCGGCCTGCGCCCCCGGGACGGCGGCGGCCGACAGCGCCACGGCGGCGCCGGTGATGAGCTTGCGCACGTGCACTCCTGCGGAGACGGGAACGGAGCTGTGACCAGGGCCGATCATGAGCCCGGGACCCGCCCGCCGCAAGGATCGCCGGAGCGACCCGGCCGTTTCGATACCGCCGCCTTACCGTCCGCACGCCAACCCGCGGCCGAATCACCGCCCGGCCCCCCCGGCACCCGCGCACCCGGCATCCCGCGTGCGGCCGCGCCGGACGGGTCACTCCGGCGGGTGCACGTCCACCGGGAAACCGGGCGGCGCCGCCTCCAGCCAGGCCAGGAACCCGGTCAGCGCCGCCGCGCCCATCGCCAGCTCCACCACCCGCGCGCCGTCGCGCACCTCGATCACGCTCACGTCCGGCAGCAGCCCGTCCGCCTCGTCCGGCCCCGGCGTCCGCCGGTTGGACACGACGAGGCCCCGGCGGTGGATCACCTGCCGGGGCCTTCTCCGGAAACCGAACACGCGGTGCCAGTGCAGCTCGTCGCCCCGGTACCGGCCGATACCGAGGCGCCACACCCCCGGCGCGGCGTCCGGCCCCGCGCCCTCGCCGGGCATCGTGCGCAGGCTGCACTCCACGGTGCCGCCGCCGCGGACGAACAGCCAGCGGCGCACGGCCATCGTCACGAACACGAGCGCCACCACCAGGACGAACCCGGCGAGCACCCCGCCCGCGTCAAGTGCCAGGTGCCCGCCCAAGTCCCCCCGCCGTTCGCTCGATGCGAAAAACTAGACCTCGATGCCCGCCGCGCGCAGCCGCGCCCGGGCCCGCCGCTCCGGCGTCGCGTCCTCGCCGTCGCCGGCCAGCGCGCTCTCCAGCGCCTGCCGGGCCTCCTGGACGTCGATCTCGTCGCCGACCTCGGCCTGCTCGGCCAGGATCGCGACCTCGTCGCCGGCGACGGAGAAGAACCCGCTGCCGACCATCACGCTGACCCGCTCGCCGCCGTCGGCCGGCTCGATGGTCACCACGCTGCCGTCCAGCAGCACGCCCAGCACCGGGGCGTGGCCCGGCAGGATGCCGAGCGAGCCCTCGATGGTCTGCGCGACCACCGTCCTGGCCTCGCCGGACCAGATCTCGCGCTCCGGCGAGACCAGCCCGACCTTCAGGGTTGCCACGTCTCAATCCTCCGAATACTGGAGCGGTTCCGGCGGGGCCGTCCGGACGCGCGTCCGGACGGCCCCGCCGGAGCGGACTACTTCTCCAGCTCCTTGGCCTTCTTCTCGACGTCCTCGATGCCACCGCACATGAAGAACGCCTGCTCGGGCAGGTGGTCGTACTTGCCCTCCGCCAGCGCCTTGAACGAGGCGATCGTCTCGTCCTTCGGCACCGTCACACCGGGCTGGCCGGTGAACTGCTCGGCCACGTACATCGGGTGCGACAGGAACCGCTCGATGCGCCGCGCCCGCTGGACGGTGACCTTGTCCTCCTCGGACAGCTCGTCGATGCCGAGGATCGCGATGATGTCCTGCAGCTCCTTGTACTTCTGCAGGATCCGCACCACCTCCTGGGCGACGGAGTAGTGCTCGTTCCCCAGGATCTGCGGGTCCATGATCCGCGAGGTGGAGTCGAGCGGGTCCACCGCCGGGAAGATGCCCTTCTCGGAGATGCTCCGTGCCAGCGTGGTCGTCGCGTCCAGGTGCGCGAACGTGGTGTGCGGCGCCGGGTCGGTGATGTCGTCGGCGGGCACATAGATCGCCTGCATCGAGGTGATCGAGTGACCGCGCGTCGAGGTGATCCGCTCCTGCAGCACGCCCATCTCGTCGGCCAGCGTCGGCTGGTACCCCACCGCGGACGGCATGCGCCCGAGCAGCGTGGACACCTCCGAGCCGGCCTGGGTGAACCGGAAGATGTTGTCGATGAACAGCAGCACGTCCTGGTTCTGGACGTCGCGGAAGTACTCCGCCATCGTCAGCGCGCCCAGCGCGACGCGCAGCCGGGTGCCCGGCGGCTCGTCCATCTGCCCGAACACCAGGGCGGTGTCCTTCAGGACGTCCGCCTCGTCCATCTCCACCCAGAGGTCGTTGCCCTCACGGGTGCGCTCGCCGACGCCGGCGAACACCGAGGTGCCGCCGAAGTTGCGGGCGACGCGCCGGATCATCTCCTGGATGAGGACGGTCTTGCCCACACCCGCGCCGCCGAACAGGCCGATCTTGCCGCCCTTGACGTACGGGCACAGCAGGTCGATGACCTTGATGCCGGTCTCCAGCATCTCCGTCCGGGACTCCAGCTGGTCGAACGCCGGCGCCTTGCGGTGGATGCCCCAGCGCTCGTTGATCTCCAGCGAGGCGGTCGGGACGTCCAGCGCGTCACCGAGGGCGTTCCACACGTGCCCCTTGGTGATGTCGCCCACCGGCACCGCGATCGACTCACCGCTGTCGGTCACCGAGGCGCCGCGGACCAGTCCGTCCGTCGGCTGCATCGAGATGCACCTGACCATGTTGTCGCCCAGGTGCTGGGCGACCTCGAAGGTCAGGGTCTTCTCCTCGCCGCCCAGCGTGACCTGCACGTTGAGGGCGTTGTAGATGTCCGGGATGGCGTCGGCGGGGAACTCCACGTCGACGACCGGGCCGATGACGCGTGCGACGCGCCCGGTCGCGGTCGCCGTCTCTACCTGTGCAGTCATTGTCACTCCCCGCCAGACTCGGCGAGCGCGTCAGCGCCACCGACGATCTCGCTGATTTCCTGGGTGATCGCGGCCTGCCGCGCCTGGTTCATCTGGCGCGTGTAGACCCCGAGCAGATCATTGGCATTGTCGGTCGCCGACTTCATCGCCCGCCGCACCGACGCCTGGAACGACGCCGCCGACTGCAGCAGCATGTGGAAGATGCGGCTCTCGACGTAGTTGGGCAGCAGCAGGTCCAGCGCGGCCTGCGCGGACGGCTCGAACTCGTAGGTCGGCAGGACGTGGCCGTCGCCGTCGCCCTCGGCCACCTCCAGCGGCATCAGCCGCCGGACCTGGACCTTCTGCGTCAGCATCGAGACGAACTCGGTGTAGACGACGTGGATCTCCCCGACCCCGCCCTCGGCGTCGGTCTTGAGGAAGTCCTCGGTCAGCCGCCGCCCGATCCGCTCGGCGTTGGCGAAGGCGGGGCGGTCGCTGAACCCGTGCCAGGTCTCGGCCACCTCCCGGTCCCGGAACCGGTACCAGGTGATGCCCTTGTTGCCGACCACGTACGGGACCGGCTCGCGGCCCTGCTCGCGCAGCGCGGTGATCAGCGACTCGGCCTCGCGGATGACGTTGGCGTTGTAGGCGCCGCAGAACCCGCGGTCGGAGGTGATGATGAGCACCGCGCTGCGGTTGTCGGTCGGCTGCTCGTGCAGCAGCGGATGGTCGATCCCGACACGGTGGCTCACCAGCGCGGACAGGGCCTGGGTGATCCGGTCGGCGTACGGCTTGGAGGCCGCCACCGCCGCCTGGGCCTTGACGATCCGCGACGTGGCGATCATCTCCTGGGCGCGCGTGATCTTGGCGGTCGACTTGACCGTCTTGATCTGCTGCCGGAGTTGACGAAGCTGTGCGGGCATGGCCGATCAGCCCTTCTTGACGCGGGTGATCGTCTCCTGCTCGACGGCCTCGTCCTCGATCGCCTCGGCGGACTCGTCCCCGGCCAGCAGGTCGCCCTCGCCGGTCTGGAAGCCCTTCTTGAACTCCGTGATGGTGTCCTTGAGGCTGGTGAGGTCGTCGTCGGTCAGCTGGCCGGTCTCCCGGATCGAGGTCAGCAGGCCCGCGTCCTCGCGCTCGACGTAGTCGAGGAACTCGCGCTCGAAGCGGCGGACGTCGGCGACCGGGACGTCGTCCAGCTCACCGGACGTGCCGGCCCACACCGACACGACCTCCTGCTCGATCGGGAACGGCGAGCCCTGCGGCTGCTTCAGCAGCTCGACCAGGCGGGCGCCGCGCTCCAGCTGCGCGCGCGAGGCCGCGTCCAGGTCGGACGCGAACGCGGCGAACGCCTCCAGGTCGCGGAACTGCGACAGCGCCAGCCGCAGCGTGCCGGCGACCTTGCGCATCGCCTTGATCTGCGCGGAGCCGCCGACCCGGGACACCGAGATGCCGACGTTGATCGCCGGCCGGACGCCCTGGTTGAACAGGTCGGTCTCCAGGAAGCACTGCCCGTCGGTGATCGAGATGACGTTCGTCGGGATGTAGGCCGACACGTCGTTGCCCTTGGTCTCGATGATCGGCAGACCCGTCATCGAGCCGGCGCCGAGGTCGTCCGACAGCTTCGCGCAGCGCTCCAGCAGCCGCGAGTGCAGGTAGAAGACGTCGCCCGGGTAGGCCTCGCGGCCCGGCGGACGGCGCAGCAGCAGCGACACCGCGCGGTAGGCCTCGGCCTGCTTCGACAGGTCGTCGAACACGATCAGGACGTGCTTGCCCTGGTACATCCAGTGCTGCCCGATCGCGGACCCGGTGTAGGGGGCGATGTACTTGTAGCCCGCCGGCTCCGACGCGGGAGCCGCCACGATCGTGGTGTACTCCAGCGCGCCGGCCTCCTCCAGGGAGCGCCGGACGTTGGCGATCGTGGAGCCCTTCTGGCCGATCGCGACGTACACGCAGCGGACCTGCCGCTTCGGGTCGCCCGACTCCCAGGCTTCCTTCTGGTTGATGATGGTGTCCACGCAGACCGTCGTCTTGCCGGTCTGCCGGTCACCGATGATCAGCTGGCGCTGGCCGCGGCCGATCGGCGTCATCGCGTCGATCGCCTTGATGCCGGTCTGCAGCGGCTCGCCGACCGACTGCCGCTGCACGACGCTCGGCGCCTGCAGTTCCAGCGCGCGGCGCTCGGTGCTCTCGATGGGGCCCTTGCCGTCCAGCGGGTTGCCCAGCGCGTCCACGACGCGGCCGAGGAAGGCGTCGCCGACCGGGGCCGAGAGGACCTCTCCGGTGCGGCGGACCTTCTGGCCCTCCTCGATCTTGCTGAAGTCGCCGAGGACAACGGCGCCGATCTCGCGCACGTCCAGGTTCAGAGCCAGGCCACGGGTACCGTCCTCGAACTCAAGGAGTTCGTTCGCCATCGCGGAGGGCAGGCCCTCGATGTGGGCGATACCGTCGCCCGAATCGACGACGGTGCCGACCTCTTCGCGCGCGGCGGCCTCGGGCTCGTACGACTGGACGAAGCGCTCCAGCGCGTTCCGGATCTCATCCGGACGGATCGTCAGCTCCGCCATGATTCCTCTCTTGCTCCCTTTGGATCAGCTCGGCCGGCGTCAGCCGGTACCGAGCCGCCGGCGGACGTCGTCCAGCCGTCCGGCGATCGTGCCGTCGATGATCTCGTCCCCGATCTCGATCGACAGGCCGCCGATCGCCGTGGGGTCGAGTTCGATGTTCAGGTGTACTTCGTGGCCGTAGGCGGCGGCGAGCACCGCGGCGAGCCGGGTGCGCTGCGCGTCGGTCAGCGCGACCGGGGTGCGGACCAGCGCGACCAGCCGCTCCCGCCGGCGGGCGACGATCCGGCCGTACTCGGCCAGCCCGCCTTCCAGGCTACGTCCTCGCGGGCGCAGCACCAGCTCGGTGACCAGGGCCAGCGTGGCCGGCTGGACCTTGCCCTCCAGCAGCGTCGTGACCAGGCCCTCCTTGCGGTCGGCCGGCAGGCCGGGGCCGGCCAGCGCACCGCGCAGCCCGACCTCGCCCTCGATGACCCGGGAGAACCGGAAGAGCTCGTCCTCCAGGTCGTCGAGCCGGCCGGCCGCCTCCGCGCGGGCGGACTCGGCGGTGACCGCGAGGGTCTCCACCGCGTCCGACAGCTCCGAGGGGGTGGACCAGCGCATCCGGACGACGTCGGCGACCAGCCCGAGAGCGGCCGGCGACACCTTGCCCTCCAGCAGGATCCGGACGAGCTGCGCCTTGTCCGCGCCGTCCCGCGCCGGGTCGGAGACCGCCCGCCGCAGGCCGTGCTCGCGGTCGATCAGGTGCAGCACCGCGAACAGGTCGCCGCCGAGCCCGTCGAGGTCGGGGCCGGCGGAGGAGATGACGGCCTCCAGCCGGTCCATGGCCTCGGCCAGCGACGCCCTGCTCACCGCTCCCGTGATGGTCATGATGTGATCTGCTCCTGCGTGCGGGCGCGCTCCTCGAGCTCCTCGAGGAACCGGTCGACCACCCGGCTCTGGCGGGCGCCGTCCTCGAGGGACTCGCCCACCACGCGGGAGGCCAGCTCCACCGACATCGAGCCGATCTCGGCGCGCAGCGAGGTCAGCGCCTGCTGGCGCTCGGCCTCGATCTGCGCCTTGGCGGCGTCGATGATGCGGCGCGCCTCGGACTGGGCCTGCTCCTTCATCTCGGCGATGATCTGAGCGCCCTGCTCCTCGGCCTTCTTGCGCAGCTTGGACGCCTCGATCGCGGCGTCCTTCTGCTGGGCCTTGTACTGCTCGAGCGTCTGGCGGGCCTCCTCCTGCGCCTGCTCGGCGCGCTTGAGGCCGCCCTCGATCGCGTCGGTCCGCTCCTCCAGCGTCTGCTGGATGCGCGGGGTGAGGATCTTGCCGATGACGACCAGCACGACGACGAACGAGAAGATGCCGACGACCAGCTCGTACGGGTGCGGGACGAGAGGGTTGTTCTCCTCCGCCGCAAGGACGGAAGCTGCTGTGATCATGTCTGCAGCCCTTCCTCAGGTGGCAGGGGTGGTCAGACGCTCTTGAAGATGAACGGCGCGACCAGGCCGATCAGGGCGAGCGCCTCGGTGAGGACGAAGCCCAGCATCATGTTGGTGCGGATGACGCCGGTCAGCTCGGGCTGGCGGGCGATCGCGTTGACGCCCTGGCCGAAGATGATGCCGATGCCGATGCCCGGGCCGATGGCAGCGAGGCCGTAACCGATCGCGGTGACGTTACCGTCGACGGCGGCGAGGACTCCCGTCATGGGTTCTTTCCTTTTCTGTCGGCCGGCGGAGAGTCCGCCGGTCTGGGCTTGAGCGAGGTTGTCGGTTTCGGGCCGGGCGCCGGGGGGCACTTCCGACCCGGAGGGCTAGTGCTCCGCCTCGAGGCCGCTCTGGATGTACATGGCGGCCAGCATGGCGAACAGGAAGGCCTGCAGGAACTGGATCAGCAGCTCGAAGGCGGTCATCACGATCGTGACGAGGACGCCGACGATGCCGACGCCGAACCCGGCGACGGTGGGCTTCTCGAACAGGAACCAGAAGCCGACGAGGCTGAAGAACGCGAGGATGGTGTGGCCGGCGAACATGTTGGCGAACAGCCGGACCGCGTGCGTGAACGGCGCCAGGATGAAGGTCGAGAGGTACTCGATCGGCACCAGCAGGATGTACATCGGCTTCGGCAGGCCCTTGGGGAGCATGTCGGTGAAGTACCGGGCGCCCTGGTGCTTGATGCCCAGGTAGACCTTCAGGCAGTACACGAAGAGCGCCAGCACGATCGGGAACGCGATGTGCGAGGCGATCGGGAACTGGATGATCGGGATGACCGAGAAGATGTTCCAGACCCACACCAGGAAGAACAGCGACATCAGCAGCGGCATCCACCGCTCGGTGTTCTTGCCGAGGAACGGGCGCGCGATCTGGTCCCGGACGAAGATGTAGCCGACCTCGCCGACGTTCTGCATGCCCCGCGGCACGAGCTTCGGCTTGGCGAACGCACTCCAGAAGAACGCGCAGATCAGCAGGGCGCCGACGACCGCGAACAGCACCGGCTTGGTCAGCCAGCCCGGGGCACCGGAGAACAGGGGTGGGAAGTCGAAGATCTCAGGCCCCGGGGCCTGGAACTCCTCCCCACCGGAGGAGGCGAGGACCGTCAGCGCGTTCACGCGGCGTTCCCTTCGTCAATGTGGTGATGTTTCACGTAGGCTTCCTCGGCGGCGGGGCCGCTCAGGAGGAGTGGCGACCGTACTGCACGTAGACCAGGTAGACGGCGAGCGCGACACCGACGACCAGCCCGATCGGGATCAGCCACGCCCACCCGGTCCACCAGGACAGCAGCCACCCGATCCCGCCCCAGATGATCATGCCGGACAGGAGGTAGCTGGGCACGGACCAGGCGACGTCGGCGAATTCCCGCTGGCCGTCCTCGGGCCGGCGCTTCTGCTCGCTCATCGCGCTCCGGACGATAGCAGGCCATGCCTGCGGTGGTCATATTGGAGTAGTCCGCCAGGACCGTGCGCCGCGCGGATGTCACGGACATCACGGACTCCGGTCCAGGGCGCCTTCGGGCTCGTCAATGTAGGGCCTCCGCTGCAGGGCGACGCGGAACTCGGCGGCGATCCAGCACAGGGCCAGCGCGATCACCGCCCAGCCGAAGACCTTGGTGTTCCAGACCGAGACCCCGTCCATGGCCGTGACCAGGACCATCACCGCGAGGATCTTCACCATGTAGCTGGCCAGCGCGGCCAGCATCATGGTCTGGGCGGAGATCTTCCCGGCCCAGGAGACCGCGACCGCGCTGACGGAGAAGAACGCGAGCACCACGACGGTGGCCAGCGCCGCCGCCAGCGCGCCCTTGCCGCCCGCCGTCAGCAGGCCGATCAGGACGGCGCCCACCCCGACCGCCCCGGTCGGGATCGCGGCGCCGCGGAGGATCCGGGCGTCGGAAGATTGCATGAGGGCTCCGGCTGGTCACGTTCAGTGGTCGTCTCTTGTTCGTGAAAGGTATCACAAGCGTCCGGAATGTCCACAATTACCCTAGAGGTAACGCCCTGCCCGGCCTCGGCCCGGGCGCGGAGCCACGCTCGCACCACGGACCTTAACCCAGGTCACGGCACCCGATCCGGGGAACGGCCGGGACGCGCCGCGGGCCGAGGGCCGCGGTGGACACGAGGCGTGAACACGTTCGAGAGGGTCGTCGCACCCTACCCGGGGGCCGCCCGCTCTACACCGGTAATCCGAATCGTATTCGACGGCCTGTAGTACACCGTCCCGGCGCCGGGTGGCGCTCGTCACCGCACCGGGCGGACCTTCGCGCAGGTCGGCGGCCGGACCCGGTGGTCAGACCCGGCGGCCGGACCGCGCGGCCGGACCCGGCGGTCAGACCGGGAGCCGCGGGCGGGCCGCGGGCTGCTGCCCGGTGTCGCCCGGCTCCGCCGCCGCGCCCCCGCGCCGGCCGCGCGGCCGGCCGAACCGCAGCATCAGCAGCACCCCGACGATCGCGATCAGCAGCGTCGCCCCGAGGGTGATCCACGCGGCGTTGAACAGCGCCAGCCCGACCAGCCCGGAGGCCAGCAGCCCCACCCAGAAGTACATGATCAGCACGGCGCGGCGGGTGGAGTGGCCGAGCTTCAGCAGCCGGTGGTGCAGGTGCTGCTTGTCCGGCGAGAACGGCGACTTGCCCTGGTTGGTGCGGCGCCAGACCGCCAGCAGCATGTCCATGAACGGGACCGCGGCCACCGCCGGGATCAGCAGCAGCGGCACGTACAGCGGGAACAGCCCGTTGGCCAGCACCGCCGGGTCGAACTGCCCGGTCAGCAGGATGGTGGACGCGCTGAGCAGCAGCCCGATCAGCATCGAGCCGGTGTCCCCCATGAAGATCTTCGCGGGGCTGAAGTTGTGCGGCAGGAAGCCCAGGCACATCCCGAACAGCACGGCCGCGGTGAGCGTCGCCCCGCTCAGCGTGGACATCCCGTTGGTCTTCGTCAGCAGGTAGGCGTAGCCGAACAGGCCGAGCGCGGCGATCCCGACGACCCCGGCGGCCAGCCCGTCCAGCCCGTCGATGAAGTTCACCGCGTTGATCGTGGCGACCACGACGAACACCGTCAGCGGCACCCCGTAGGCGGGCGGCAGCGCCAGCGACTCGCCGTTCGGCAGCGGGATCGAGTAGATCTGGATGCCCTGCATGATGAAGATCCCGGCGGCCGCGACCTGCCCGGCGAACTTGGTGAGCGGGTCGACCTCCCACCGGTCGTCGGCGATCCCGACCAGCACGATCAGCCCGCCCGACATCAGCAGCGCCTTGCCGGCGCTGATGTCGCCGTTGGCCAGCACCCTGCGCATCTCCGGCAGCCCGGACGCGACGACCAGGGCGGCCACCATCCCGCCGAACATCGCCAGCCCGCCCAGCCGGGGCGTCGGGATCACGTGCACGTCCCGGTCGCGGGGCACGGCCTGCGCGCCGAACCAGACGGCGAACCGGCGGACCGCGGGCGTCAGGAGATAGGCGACCAGGGCGGCGACCAGGATGGTGAGCAGGTATTCCCGCAACTCCCCCGCGCCTCCCTTCGCCGATCACCACTGCTGCACATGCCCCGAATGAACGCACCGTCACCTGGACGAGGTTCCCGACCGGGTAAGACGTCCGCCAGGCGCGATCGGTTCGCCGTCGCGACCGGCCAACTCTAGTCCCACCGGGCCCCATCCGCCGCATATCGCGCCGTCTCGGACTTCCGGCCGTGCAGCACGGCCGCGCCGATGATCACGAACGCGAGGCCCGCCAGCGTCCGGTCGCCGAGCGAGAACGCCCACGGGCCGCGGTCCAGCACGTCGTCCGCGGCGTCCGAGACGATCAGCAGCGCGCCCACCGCGGCCAGTAGCGCGCCCATCCGCCGGCGCGGCACCGTCCCGCGCGCCGCCAGCACCACGGCGACCAGCGCCAGCGCCAGCGCGGCGGTGCCCGGCCAGGTGCCCGCCCAGTGCGGCCGCGCGTAGTGCGGCGGCGCGACGCTGATCGCGTGCTTGGGCAGCCGCACCCGGACCGTCATCCCCTCGTGCGGGGCGAGCGCGCTCTGCGCGAAGTCCACCGCGTAGCGGCCGTCGCGGTGGCCCAGGCAGCGCGTCGTGGCTCCCCGGCTGCCCGCCCGGCACGTCACGTGGCGCAGCGGCACCGGCGACTCGACCCGGACGACGGCGTCGCCGATCGGCACGCCCCAGCTCGTCCCGATCGCGTCCCACACCAGCTCGTCATGGTCGGTATAAGGGGTGAACGCCCAGCCCACGGCGTACTCGATCACGTACGCCTGCCGGCCGCGCACCTCGCGGCGCCGGTCGCCGACCGTGATCTGCAGGTCGTTCAGCAGCCGCATGGTCCGGGCGCGGGCGGGCGCGCCGGTCGAGGAACCCGCGCTGACGCCCCGGACGTCGAACAGCCGGTTCGCGCGGCGGAACGGCACCCGCCGGACGATCCCCTGCTCGCCGCCGCGATCGAAGTCGTAGGTGATCGTCTCCCGGACGTAGACAACCCCGTCGCGGCCGAGGGTGAGGACCACGTCGTAGGTCGGGATGCTCTCGCGGGGCACCGCCCCGCCCGCCGCGTCCGCCGCCACGGCGGGCAGCGCGAACACGACGATCACCAGCAGCACGCCCGCGGCGAACGCGGGCCCCCGGACACGGGCACGCATTTAAGAGAACTTATTGCAGCGCCCTCGGCGCCAGGCGGTGAACCGCCCGTTCATTACCCTGCCGGCGGCGGCCGGGGGCGGTCAGCTCACTGATCGTCGTTCGGCTTCGCCGGGGCGGCGGGGCCGGCTTCGGCCGCCTTGGGGGCGTCGGCCGCCTCTTCGGGGACGTTCGGCGCGGCCTGCTCGGGCTTGCTCTTGTCGGGGTCCGTCGTCTCGGCGGCACCCGCGACGAGGCCGGCTTCCTCCTGCGGCGTCCCGGGCGCGTCGGCGGCCTCGGGCGGGACGTCCGGGGCGTTCGCCGCCTCGGGCGGAACGGACGGCGCGTCCGCCGATTCCGGCGGGGCCTGCGGGGCGTCCGCGGACCCGCCCGGGACGGACGGGGCGTCCGCGGACCCGGACGGGGCGTCGGCGGGCTCAGCCGGGGCGGAGGCGGGCTCAGCCGGGGCGGAGGCGGGCTCAGCGGGCGCGTGGGCGGCTTCGGCCGCGGTGTGCTTGGTGAGGGAGGGCTTGGTTTCCCCGGCGCCGGAGGCGGACGCTGTGAGCTCCGCCGGCTCCGGCGGCGCGGCCGGCTCGTCCTCGTCGGTCAGCAGCACGCCGACGACCGCGCGGATCTTGTCCTCGGGGATCGCGCCGAGGCGCAGCAGCCGCGGCACGGAGCCGGTCAGGTCGATGATCGTCGATGGGTCGGCGTGCCCCGACCGGCCGCCGTCCAGGTACACCGAGATCGAGTCGCCGAGCATCTTCTCCGCCTCGTCGGCGTTGCGCGCGGCGGGCTCGCCGGAGAGGTTCGCGCTGCTCACGGCGAGCGGCCCGGTCTCCTTGAGCACCTCGACGGCGAGCTCGTGCATCGGCATCCGGACGGCGACGGTCCCCTTGGTCTCGCCGAGGTCCCACATGAGGTTCGGGTTGGCGCGGCACACCAGCGTGAGCGCGCCGGGCCAGAACTCGTCGATCAGGTCCTGGCCGTAGGTGCCGAGGTCCTCGACCAGCGCGGTCGCGGCCCGCACGGACCCGACCAGGACCGGCGGCGGCATGTCGCGCCCGCGGCCCTTGGCGTCCAGCAGCGCCTGCACCGCGGCGGGCGTGAACGCGTCGGCGCCGACCCCGTACACCGTGTCGGTCGGCAGGACGACCAGCTCACCGCGCCGGACGGCCGAGACGGCGTCGGCGATTCCACGGGTGCGCTCCATCGGCTCGGAGCAGTCATAACGTCGGCTCACGGTCGCCCGTCTTCCCATCTGCGCGGCGCTCGTCCTTTATGGCACGGCCCAGGATAGCCCCGTGACGTGCGGTGCCGCGTCCCGAGCCGGACGGGCCCGGGCCCCGAGGGGCCCGGTCTAGTCGGAGACCAGGCGGGCGGTGACGAACCGGTCCCGGTTGGTCAGGTCGCGGCGGTTGCGGACGTCCCGCCAGCCGTTCTCCTCCGCGAAGATCCAGTAGACGCCGTTGCCCTGCAGGTCGCTGTGCTCGACGGCGACGTGGCCGCCGGGGCGCAGCAGGCGGCGGGCGGTGCGCTCCACGATCCGGATCGCGTCCAGGCCGTCGTCGCCGCCGCCCCACAAGGCGTCCGCGGGGTCGTGGTCGCGGACGTCGCGGGGCACGTACTCCCATTCGCTCATCGGGATGTACGGGGGGTTGCTGACGACGAGGTCGACGGTGCCGTCCAGCTCCGGCAGCGCATTGCCGAAGTCGCCCAGATGCAGGCGGACGCGGCCCCGCTCGTCCAGTTCCTCGATGTTGCGGGTCGCGTGCACGAACGCCTTGGGGTCCTTCTCCACGGCGTGCACGCGCGCGCGAGGGGCCTCCAGGGCGATCGACAGGGCGATCGCCGCCGACCCCGTCCCGAGGTCGACGACCAGCGGATCGCGGACGTCCATGTCGCGCAGCGTCTCCAGCGCCCAGCCGACCATCACCTCGGTCTCCGGGCGCGGCACGAACACCCCGGGGCCGACCTTCAGCTCCAGGTAGCGGAAGAACGCCCGGCCGGTGATGTGCTGGAGCGGCTCGCCGGCCTCGCGGCGCGCGACGTACTCCCAGAACCGGGCGTCGAACGCGCCGTCGGGCACCCCGTGCAGCTCCAAGCGCTTCACCCCGTGCACCGCCGCGGCCAGCTCCTCGGCGTCCGCGCGCGGCGAGGCCGCCCCCGCGTCCGCAAGCCGCGCGGTGGCCCTGGCGATCTCGTCCAGCAGCAGCGTCATGACCGTGCCTCTCGAGGGGGGACGACCCCCCACGCCCCCCGGTTCGCTGCGCTCATGACCGTGCCTCTCGAGGGGGGACGACCCCCCACGCCCCCCGGGTTCGCTGCGCTCATGACTTCTGGGCTTCGGCCAGCCGGCGTTCCATGTCCGCGTCGACCAGCGCCTGCGTCACGTTGTGCAGGTCCCCGTCGAGCACCTGGTCGAGGTTGTAGGCCTTGTAGCCGACGCGGTGGTCGGAGATCCGGTTCTCCGGATAGTTGTAGGTGCGGACCCGCTCGGACCGGTCGACGGTGCGGACCTGGCTCTTGCGCTCGGCCGCCGCCGCCGCGTCCGCCTCCTCCTGCGCCATCGCCAGCAGCCGGGACCGCAGGATCCGCAGCGCCTGCTCCTTGTTCTGCAGCTGGCTCTTCTCGTTCTGGCAGGAGACGACGACCCCGGTCGGCAGGTGCGTGATGCGGACCGCGGAGTCGGTGGTGTTGACGCTCTGCCCGCCCGGCCCCGACGAGCGGTACACGTCGATGCGCAGGTCGTTCGGATCGACCTGGACGTCGACGTCCTCGGCCTCGGGCGACACCAGGACACCGACGGCGCTGGTGTGGATGCGGCCCTGCGACTCGGTCGCGGGCACGCGCTGCACCCGGTGGACGCCGCCCTCGTACTTCAGCCGCGTCCAGACGCCCTCTGTTTCACCCCCATGGCTACGCCCCGCCGCCCCCCAATCCTGCGCGCCCTTCTTCGCCTTCACCGCGACGGTGACGTCCTTGTAGCCGCCGAGATCGGACGGGTGGGAGTCGAGGACCTCGGTCTTCCAGCCGACCCGCTCGGCGTACCGCAGGTACATCCGCAGCAGGTCGCCGGCGAACAGTGCCGACTCCTCGCCGCCCTCACCGGCCTTGACCTCCAGGATCACGTCCTTGGAGTCGTTGGGGTCGCGGGGGACGAGCAGCCGCCGCAGCCGCTCCTCCAGTTCGTCCCTGCGCTTGTCCAGGTCGGCGGCCTCGGCGGCGAACGCCTCGTCCTCGCCGGCCAGCTCGCGGGCGGTGGCCAGGTCGCCCTCGGTGGACGCCAGCTCCCGGTGCGTCTCGACGATCGGCCGCAGCTCGGCGTAGCGCTTGCCGAGCCTGCGCGCCAGAGCCTGGTCTGCGTGGACGGACGGGTCGGAGAGCCGCCCCTCGATGCCGGCGTATTCGCTGATGAGTTCGTCGAGATTCACGGTGTGTCCTGGCCCGTCCCGGCCCGGGGGCGCGGCGGCCTCCGGAAGCCGACTCCGGACGGCCCGGGGACCTGGAGAGTCCCCGGGCCGTCCCTGGTGGCTGTGCGGCGCTGTGCGTGGTCGGCCGTGTTACTTGCCGGCCTTCTTCTTGCCGAAGCGCTGCTCGAAGCGCGCCACCCGGCCGCCGGTGTCGAGGATCTTCTGCTTGCCCGTGTAGAACGGGTGGCAGTTGGAGCACACGTCGGCGTGGATCACGCCGTTCTCGGCGGTGCTGCGGGTCTCGAAGGTGTTGCCGCACGTGCACGTCACGGTCGTGACGACGTAGTCCGGGTGAATGTCGGGCTTCATGGGTTCTCCTCGCATGGGGCGGTCGCCGGGCGCTCCCGCTCGCCGGGCCTTTCCATGGGCGTGTTCCATGGGACGGGGCCACGGGAGATCTGGGAGGCGTGAACCGGTACCGCAGCGGTTGCAGTCCAAGTGTGCCAGATACCCGAACGTGCCGAGGTCACCGGTCATTCCCGATCTTGCACGGCCGCGGGGCCCGGGGCGCTCGCGATCGGGTGCGGGCGCGGTCCGGGTGCGGGCGGTCAGGAGCCGGCGCGGCCCAGGTAGGCGAGCACGGCCATCACCCGGCGGTGCCCGCCCTGCGCGGGCTGCAGGTCGAGCTTGGCGAAGATGTTGGAGATGTGCTTCTCCACCGCGCCCTCGGTGACGACCAGGTCCTGCGCGATGGCGCCGTTGGCGCGGCCCTGCGCCATCAGCCCCAGCACCTCGCGCTCGCGCGGCGTCAGCGCCTCCAGCGGGTCGCCGGTGCGGCGCCGACCGAGCAGCTGGCCGATCACCTCCGGGTCGATGACCGTCCCGCCGGCGGCGATCCGGCGGACCGCGTCGATGAACTCCGCGACGTCCGACACCCGCTCCTTCAGCAGGTAGCCGACGCCCTCGGCGCCGCCGCCGATCAGGTCCGTCGCGTACCGCTCCTCCACGTACTGCGACAGGACGAGGATCGGCGTGCCGGGCCGGCGCTCGCGGACGGCCAGCGCCGCGCGCAGCCCCTCGTCGGTGAACGACGGCGGCATCCGCACGTCCACGATCGCGAGGTCCGGTTCGTGCTCCTCGACGATGCCGAGCAGCCCCGGGCCGTCCCCGACGGTCGCGACCGTCTCGATCGCCGCGTCCGCGAGCAGCCGGACGAGCCCTTCGCGCAACAGCACCGAGTCCTCGGCGATCACTACCCGCATGCGCCCATTATCGGGCCTCGCGGGGCGCGCCGGGTCCCGTCACCAGGTGCAGGGAAGGTCCGCGCGGATGATCGTCGGCCCGCCGGGCGGGCTGTCCACGATCAGCATGCCGTCGATGGTGGCGGCCCGGTCGGCCAGCCCGGACAGCCCGCCGCCCGGCCGCGCCACCGCCCCGCCGGCCCCGTTGTCGGTCACCTCGACGACCACCCAGCGGTCCTCGCGGGCGACCCGGACGGACGCGCGGGTCGCCCGCGCGTACTTGGCGATGTTGGCCAGCGCCTCGGCGACGATGAAGTAGGCGATGCTCTCCACCGCGGCCGGCGGGCGCTCCGGCAGGTCGACGTCCACCTCGACGGGAACGGGCGCGCGGCCCGCCAGCCCGGACAGCGCCGGGTCCAGGCCGCGGTCGGTGAGGATCGCCGGGTAGATGCCGCGTGCCAGGTCGCGCAGCTCGGTGATGGCCTCCCTGGTGCCCGTGTGCGCCTGCTCGATCAGCGCCCGCGCGCCCTCCGGGTCCTCGTCGAGCTTCGCGCGGGCCCGGCCGATGTCCATCGCGACGGCCAGCAGCCGCTGCTGCGCGCCGTCGTGCAGGTCCCGCTCGATGCGGCGGCGTTCGAACTCCGCCGCGTCCACGCCGCGCGCCCGGCTGGCCCGCAGGTGCGCCGTCCGCTCCCGCAGCTCCAGGTTCTCCGCCTGGGACGCGTTCGGGCCGAGCATCAGCCGCGCCCACGCCGCGTGGGCGAGGGCCATGGAACGGGTCACGTACATCGCCAGGACGAGCACGACCAGCCCCGCCGCCGACACCGGGACCGCCTCCACCGGATTGCCGGACCAGTACGTCACCCATCCGAGATTGATCTCCATGCCGCCGCCGAACAGCACGATCAGCGGCATGAACAGCAGGGTGCCCGTCAGTGCCCACGTGAAGGCCGACGCCACGAACTCCACCAGCGTGACGGGGAACAGCAGCCCGAGGTAGACCAGGTCCTTCCAGGTGGCCGGGTCGGCGGCCATCGTCCTCAGCCGGACGAACGGGTTGCGGCCCTCGGGCGGCCGGCGGTACGGGTCGGGGACGGCGACGCCGAACGCCGCACCGACGAGCCGGCGCTCCAGCCGCGCGCCGAACCGCCACGCCACCATCAGCAGCGCCAGCAGCGGGAACCCCACCCAGATGATCAGCGTGCCGATCGACACCGCGAGCCCAGCGACGAGCACCACGAACCAGGTCAGCCCGAACGCGAGACCCACCGCCAGGTACACCGCGGAAAGCCAGGTCAGCGGGGAGCGGACCATCGCGACCGGGTGCCAGGAGGCGTTCGCGACCGTCACCCCGGCGCGCCCCTCCGTCCGCGTCGCGCCGCCGGGCCCGCCGCCGGCCCCGCCACTCGCCGGCGGGCCCGCGGCGCCCCCGTAGTCCCTGCTCAGCTCGCCCACGTCGTCCCTCCACGCCCGTTCCAACCTACGGTGCAAGCCTGCCTTCCGGGACGCCCGGCCACCATGCGGGCCCCCGCCCGAACGGAGGTGGGGCTAACCCCACCATCGGCGCCCGCCGACGGCACGGGAACGCGGAACGCCCCCGCCCGGAACCCGGACGGGGGCGTTCACGGCACAGGGGACTAGCGGTCGTCGGAGACCGTGGTCTTCTGCACCTGCAGCAGGAACTCGGCGTTGGACTTGGTCTCCTTCATCTTCTCGATGAGGAGCTCCAGCGCCTGCTGGGTGTCGAGCGCGTGCAGCACCCGGCGCAGCTGCCAGACGACCCGCAGCTCCTCCGGCGCCATGAGGATCTCCTCCTTGCGGGTGGACGACTGGTCGACGTCCACCGCCGGGAAGATCCGCTTGTCGGCGAGCGACCGGTTGAGCTTCAGCTCCATGTTGCCGGTGCCCTTGAACTCCTCGAAGATGACCTCGTCCATCCGGGAGCCGGTCTCGACCAGCGCGGTGGCGAGGATCGTCAGCGAGCCGCCGTTCTCGATGTTGCGGGCCGCGCCGAAGAACCGCTTGGGCGGGTACAGCGCGGTCGAGTCGACACCACCGGACAGGATGCGCCCGGACGCCGGCGCCGCCAGGTTGTAGGCCCGGCCGAGGCGGGTGATCGAGTCGAGCAGCACGACGACGTCGTGGCCCAGCTCCACCAGCCGCTTCGCACGCTCGATCGCCAGCTCGGCGACCGTGGTGTGGTCCTCGGCGGGACGGTCGAAGGTCGAGTGGATGACCTCGCCCTTCACCGTCCGCTGCATGTCGGTGACCTCTTCCGGACGCTCGTCCACCAGGACGACCATCAGGTGGCACTCCGGGTTGTTCTTGGTGATCGCGTTGGCGATCGCCTGGAGCACCATCGTCTTGCCGGCCTTCGGCGGCGACACGATCAGCCCGCGCTGGCCCTTGCCGATCGGCGAGACCAGGTCGATGATCCGGGTGGTCAGGATGTTCGCGTCGGACTCCAGCCGCAGCCGCTCCTGCGGGTACAGCGGGGTCAGCTTGGAGAAGTCGACGCGGCCCTTGGCCTGCTCCGGCTCCATCCCGTTGACGGTGTCGAGCCGCACGAGCGCGTTGAACTTCTCGCGCCGCTCGCCCTCGCGGGCCTGCCGGACGGCGCCGGTGATGACGTCGCCCTTGCGGAGGCCGTTCTTGCGGACCTGCGCGAGCGAGACGTACACGTCGTTCGGGCCGGGCAGGTAGCCGGTGGTGCGGACGAACGCGTAGTTGTCGAGGATGTCGAGGATGCCCGCGACCGGGATCAGGACGTCGTCCTCGGTGATCACCGGCTCCTCGTAGCGCTCGCGGGCGCCGCCGCGGCCGCGGTTGCGCTCGCGGAAGCGGCGCCCGCGCCGGCTCCGGCCGCCCTCGTCGTCGTCGTGCTGGCCGCCGCCGCCCTGGCTCTGGCCGCTCTGGCCGCGCTGCCGGCCACCGCCGTCGCGGTCGCTCCGGTCGCTCCGGTCGCCGCGCTCACCGCGGTCGCCCCGCTCACTGCGGTCACCGCGGTCGCCCCGGTCGCGGCCCTCGCCGCGCTCACGGCCGCCGCGCTGGCGCTGGC